>CAYRMP010000001.1:0-34112 GCA_964425545.1 uncultured Methanosarcinales archaeon
TACTAAAAGTAAATTAGAAGAACAAAAAACCCAGTTAAGTTCAGCAAAGGATAAAAATTCTGCTGCTTCCAGCGCTACCCAAGAAATTAATCAACAGCTTAGTTCTCTTGATTTAACTCTGCCTGCCAGTACTTACAATCCGCAGTTGATTACTGATTTTAAAACTTCTGCTCCGTCAAAAATCAAAAGCGGCCTCTCTGAGGTTAAAGATGCTCGAGAAGTGGTTGAAGCATCGGAACTTGAAGATAAATCAGCTATTCTCAGCAGTCTCAGCAAAGTAGAAGAAAAATTAAAATCATTAGATACTTCCGTTAATGGGGCAGCAGCAAGTGGAAACACCACTAGTAATACAACTGCTTCTACTTCCAGCTTCCTTAACACTTTAACTCTTTTAGAAGACGAATTGACTAATACAAAAATAAAAATAACTGCTGCTGCTTCCGCCGTCGGAAGCACCACTTCCAGCTTAAGTGCAACTACACAAAATCTTCAGGAAAGTGTCAGTGCGCTAGACACCGCCCAGCAGAAAGTAAATGAAATGAGAGCCAGCTTAGATGCGCAAAAAGTTACCGATGCAAATGTTTTGTCTGCACCGCTGGTTACAAAAATCGAAAGTGTCAGCCAAGAAAGTTCTTATCTTAATTATATGTTCCCGGCATTGTTGGTTTTAGTAGTAATGTTTTCCTCATTATTATTGGGGACTACTTTGGTGATGATGGAAAAAAACAGCCCTGCTTTTTTTAGAAATTATTTTCTTCCATTACGTAAAGGAACTTTTGTCATCTCTACCTACATTACCACTTTAGTGATTACTTTAGTGCAGGTAGTTGTTATTCTGGCAGTCTCTGCAGCTTTTCTTAAAGGTAATATCTTGCAGCTGTTGCCTGTGGCAGGAGTATTGTTGCTTTCTTCCTCAGTGTTTTCATTCATTGGGATGGGAATAGGATATTCATTTAAATCAGAAGAAACGGGAACTCTAGCTTCCATCTCTACCGGAAGCTTGCTCTTATTTGTTTCCGGAGTAGTCTTGCCGATAGAAACAATCTCTCCGGTTATTCGAAGTATCACTGGCTTTAATCCCTTTGTCATTTCTGAAAGTGTTATTCGGGAAGTCTTTCTCTTTAATGCTGATATGGCTGGAATTTGGCCAGGATTGGCAACTCTGGCTGCCTATGCGGTGGGCCTTTTTGTGATTATATTGATAGCCGAATACCTTGTCCACAAACACTTCATCAGCGGCTTCATGAGACACCGGCACTTGAAGCATCGACAGCAGGAGAAAAGGGATAAGAATAATGTCTAAGAGAGCAGCACGAGATATTCTAAAAAGCCATAACATTCTCATCGCCATCACTGGCTCTCCGGGAGTAGGTAAATCAACCCTGGCGAAGATTCTCACTAAAGAATTAGGATTTGATCGCCTTGATTTGCATCATTACTATAAACGCATTTCTACCGGCTATAATCAATCCAAGCAGAGCTATGATGTTGATTATCAAAAATTCGAAAAGCTGGTAAAAGAAAAACTAAAAGAGGCTAAAAATGGATTAGTTATTGACTCGCACATCAGCCACCTGCTTCCAAAGAAATTAGTTGATTTATGCATAGTGCTTATTTGTTCTGACCTAAAGAAACTGGAAAAAAGATTGAAGATGCGCAAATATACTAAAAAGAAAATCCGGGAAAACCTTGATGCGGAAATTTTCCAGATATGTTTGATGGAAACTAAAGAAAAAAAACACAAATATTTATGGTATGACACTGATAAAAAAATGAACAAAAACGCGATTGTTAATGAAGTGTGTGCTTCACTACGTAAGCATCGGTGAGTAACGGAGAAAAATGTTCTGGAGTTAACTCTTCTGCCGTAATCAAATCAACTAAATTTTCTAAAGTTGCATCATAATCAGTTAGCCATAATTCTTCCCTAGGCAAATGGATGTTGGTCTTGATATGTGGCCCAGTAGCGGAAATTACTCCAGTAATCCTGTCCCTAGTAACTTTAAATGATACTTTCTTATAATCTTCCCGGTGCAGAATCAGGCTGTAATTGATATGTAAACCAATGGGCACTGCATCGGCAGTTACACCATATGAAACGGATATTTTTACTCCCGTATTAGTTTCTGAATTGAAAACTGTCCTGCTTACTTTGCTAGCAAAGGATAAATAATCGTCTCTTTTCGTTAAAACTTGTTCCGCATAAAATGGACCCACGGCAGGACGCGGCAGATGAAAATCTTTTGTGTCTAAAAATTCTTTCCGTGGATAATCTAAAAATAACGAACCATCTTTATCGTGCGGAAGAACAAAATATAACCCCCCTTTGGTTTGATGTGCTTTATAGCAGAATGGTTTCTTGTCCCAAGGAAGAGAATCGCGCCAAGTGCGGGGAAAACGGAGCACTTCATCTCCTTCTTCTAGAGTGTTTTCCAATGTAAATAAAGAGTCTAGAAAAGACATAAGTGTTATTACTAAATGCTATTTTTAATGATTGTGGTGGAGTTGATGAAAATATCGGTGGAAAAGGCAGATTTTATAAAATACACCCCCTATTTCTTCATCTATGGCTCTTACTATTACTGAGAAACTGCACTTGCGAAAAACGATTAATGAGTTGAAAATCCACAAAGCTCCGCACACGGAGTTTGTAACGGTGTACATTCCGCAAGGATATGAAATTTTCAAAATTATCCAACACTTAGCAGAAGAGCAGGGCACTGCATCCAACATCAAATCTGCTTCTACCAGAAAGAACGTGCAGGGTGCATTAGAAAAAATGATCCAGCATCTGCGCGGGTATCCTAAAACTCCGCCGAATGGCTTAGCTGCTTTCTCGGGAAATATCGCTGCCGGCGAAGGAAAGCAGGATTTTCGAGTATGGAGTGTTGAACCACCGGTACCATTAAACGTGCGTATTTACCGTTGTGATAAGAATTTCGTTACGGATATCCTAGAAGAGATCATGGTTGACCACAATGTTTATGGATTAGTGGTCTTAGATCGCAGAGATGCCATTCTTGCTTTATTGAAAGGAAAAACTATTGTTCCTTTGCAGAAAACTCACTCCGAAGTTCCGGGAAAATTTAAAGCGGGTGGACAGAGCGCCCAGCGTTTCGCCAGAATCCGTGAAGGGGCCTACAAAGATCACTTCAAGAAAATCGCCGAATACATGAAAAACCAATTCTTGCCTTTAGGAAATAATTTAAAAGGCATTATCGTCGGTGGTCCTGGAACTACGGTCAACGATTTCCTGCAGAAAGAATACATTACCGGAGATTTGCAGAAAAAAATCATTGGCACTAAAGATTTATCTTACACTGAAGAATATGGCTTACAGGAATTGTTAGATAAATCTGAAGATCTGTTGGCGGAAGAAGATATTGCCCGCGAAAAGAAAACTATGCAGGAATTTTTCAATGAATTCCGGGAAAACCCGCAGAAAGTAACTTACGGGGAAGCTCAAACTCTGAAAGCTTTAGAAATGAATGCAGTGAGCGTATTGTTGCTATCTGAAAGCATGCCTGAAGATAAAATTTTTGAATTGGAAGAGAAAGCTCAAAAAGGCGGCGCAACTGTGAAGATTATTTCTACTGAAACCCGCGAAGGGACACAGTTGAAAGAATTAGGCGGAATTGCTGCTATTCTGAGATATGAGATAGAATGATAAAAAATTATAAACCAAATTTAGCTGCTTTTTCACGTTGCTTTCTTTCAAATTCTTGTTTCATTCTTTCCTTTTCTTCAGAAGAAATAACTGGTACTGGTTTTGGAGTAGCATAGAGCTTGTTTAATTGCTCTTCCCATTCACCAGGAATATATGATTCAATAACACTTTCATGATGATAAACTATACCTCCTTTGTAAGTGATGGTTACAGTTCTGATATCTGGCCCTTCATTGTCTGGGTTATAAGAATTAAAACCAATCGCTAATTCCCCATTTGTAAAATGATACTGCTTCGAAGAGCCTGCATACATCATGGCGCCGTACGCCCCTCCTTGACCTAAGCGCATGGCAACTTGTTCAGCCTTAAAACTAATCATTCTATCTTCCGCTTGCTTCTTCCGTTCTTCAATCTTATCTTCCAGAGTTTTTGCCATTTCAAACCACCCTTTCCTGTTGATTTATCGCTCTTGAGTATAATCGCTCAAATTGTTCTTCCCAGCCGCCACATTTATGGTAAGCCATAAGGCCGCCGTCTCTGAAAACTAATTACCCTTTATATCTTACTTCAACAGCTCCTTCAACATGAATTTCAAAAGTTCTGGTTTTGTAAGAAGAAAACTCACGATAGTCTTGACCATGATCATAAATATCTATTTCATAACTACCTAAAACAGAACAAATAAATTCGGCCATATCACTCATTTCTCCCGTCTTTCTCTTTATTACTTTTTGTTCTGAACCCATTATCTTATTTTCGGAGCCTTACACTATAAAAGCATTATCAATCTGCAATCACTAAATCTCTTTCCCCTGCTTTAGCGCCTCTCGCACTAAACCGATTTCCTTCCTCTTTCGTTCTATTTCTTCAGGAGAATAACACAATATTTCCAAATCTACTGGTAATGTCCAAGCATCAAGAAACTTATTAGGACGCTTTCGAAAAGGGACCCCTATAAATCTTTTAGAAACGGCGATAACGTCGGCATCGCTGCTTAACAGATGTTCGTTCCTAGCCCTAGAACCAAATAAAAACATTTTTTCTACTTGATAATCTTTTTTTAATATCTTCAATTCTTTAATTATTTCTTTAGTTGTAGCTTTACCCATCGCATTAATCTCTCGCATTGATGCAAACAGCGTTCAGCATCATCTTTTGTATACATTTTAAAAGGAACATCTTCACTCGCATCCGGATATCTGGAAAGATAATATTCTTTTGTCAAATCTCTCAGAAGATTCCAATATTCTTGAGGAATGTTTAATTCTCTTCCTAGAAAAGTGAGCGAATGCGTTGTTCCAGGAGATTCTTTCTTTTTGACTATGTAAAGAGCTTTTAGCGCTTTTTCTGATGCTTGCTGGCACCAAAAAGAAACAGCAAACCACTTACCTCCTGTAAAACTTACTTTAGCGGTTTCAAGTTCTTCTGCACTTTGTAAAAACCAGCGTTCTGCTTCAGGTCTCATAACTTATAAATAGCAATAATCTATTTAAACCTTATGCGAAGCTATTTGAAACCTATATTATTTAACCCCATATAGGCAATTCTTATAAAATATCAAAGCAAAATAGAGCTATGAACCTAATCGAAGAATCTTTCCAGCGTTTATTTCCGGAGAAGGAATTTCCTTATTTCGCTGAAATGGAATACAACCGCAGGTTAGCTGATTTCAACGCTAATATCCGTTTAGAACCGCGAAAAATCAAAGTAAACTTGAATCTGCAATGGAAAGATATCGACCGGGAGATTAAGATTGGCTTGATTCAGCATCTGCTATTACGGATTTTTAAAACAAGAGCGCACACCCACAACATCGACCTTTACAATAATTTCATTAAAAACATCCCTATCTTAACTCCAAAAACTAAATCTGATCCCCTTTTGGAAGCGTCCTTCCAACGCACTAATGAACTCTTTTTGTTTAACTCCATTGAACGACCAAACTTAACCTGGGGTACTGATTCTTTTCGCAAATTGGCCAGTTATAACTTCCATACCGACACTATTACCGTATCCACGCTTTTTGCTGATGCTCGTCCGGAAATTTTGGATTATCTGATGTATCATGAAATGCTGCATAAGCACCATAAATTCAAACATCATGGAGGGAGAAGTTCTTTTCACTCTCCTGCTTTCAAAGAAGATGAACGGCGCTACCCTGAGCATGAAGTAATTGAAAAAGAGATTGAAACTATCATTAGAGCGAAAAAATATGCTGGAGCCAGAAAAACAAAAAAAACGTATTTTTGGCAAAAATGGTGATAATTTCTCTTTTATTAGGAGAAGAACTGGCTTTGGAGGGGTTTTGAAACGGTTCGCTTTTCAGAAACATTTAAAAATAAGCCTTAATATTTTGTTGACATGGCAGATATGGAAAAGAAATCAGTCAGCGTGGGTAACCTAAAGAAGGGAGATACCATTATAATTGATGATTCTCCTTGTAAAATAACTGATACTGCAACTTCCCGCCCAGGAAAGCATGGGCACGCAAAAGTAAATTTAACTGCAGTAGGCATCCTTGACGGCAAAAAAAGACAATTAGTCCTGCCTGGCCACGATAAAATTGAAGCACCTATAATTGAAAAGAAATCTGCTCAAATACTTTCCGTAGTTGGAAACAATGCCAATGTTATGGACATGGAAACTTATGAAACCTTTGAAATGGAAATTCCGGAAGAATTGAAGGAAGATGTTAAAGAAGGAAAAGAAGTTTTATATTGGACCATTATGGGCGCAAAAGTTATGAAACAAGTTAAAAGTTAAGAAACAAGTTAAAAGTGATACTCTATGGCTACTAAATTCGATGAAGCATTGAACCGATTGATTAAAGGCGTTTTTGTCTGCAGAAACTGCAAAGCAAAAATCAGGGCATCTAGCTTGAAAGTAAGCCAAGGAAAAATCAAATGCAGAAGCTGTTCTTCAGTAAAGTTGCGGCCGAAAAGGAAGAAGTAGACCGTAACCAAAACATATAAAAACTAAATTAGTTTCTGTTCTCTTACATGGTAGATGTACTTGCATTTTTACTCAAATATAAATTCATCCTAATTTTTTATTTATTGGTTGTTTTCTTTATAGCTTACAACTGGAAAAGAATAGAACGCCAGGCTAAAATTATTTTTCTTTACCGCACAAAGTTGGGGTTGCGCTTGATGGATAAGATTTCTCAAAAATTGCGTGAATGGGTTATCTTATTTGGTTACATCGGCATGGGGGCTGGTTTTGTAGGATTAGCATTAATCTCGTACGTGCTTATCAGTAATTTATATGCATTGATTACTAAACCAGAAGCAGTATCTGGAGTTTCTTTAGTATTGCCGGGAGTGCATGTTCCGGGAATGGGGGTGCTGCCTTTTTGGTATTGGATACTTGCTATCTTTGCTATCGCCATAGTGCATGAATTCTCTCACGGCGTTGTTGCCCGCGCACATAATATTCCTGTCAAAAATACCGGCCTGGTTTTCTTCGGCCCGATTTTAGGAGCATTTGTTGAACCGGATGAAAAAAAATTACGTAAAGAACAGGATATTGTGCAATATTCAGTGTTGGCAGCAGGATCGTTTTCAAATGTTATGTTGGCGGTTGTTGCATTATTGTTCCTTAATTTTGCGTTTATGCCTTTGCAAGAAACAATGGTAACTCCGTCAGGATTCAGCTTTGATAATTATGTGAATGATAATCTTCCTGCTGCAAAAGCGGGAATTGAACCGGGAACGGTCATCACGGGAATAAATGATCAAAAAGTGTCTAATTTTCAGGAGTTTAGTGATGAACTGACATTTTACCGTCCGGGAGAATCAATTGTGGTCAATACTGCAGAAAAAGACTATGCTATTAAACTGGCAGCAAATCCGGATAATGAAAAAAAACCTTTCTTGGGAGTTCTCAACATCAAGAATGAATTTGATATCAAAGAACAATATGAATCGGGAGCGGGAAAAGCATTGTATGTAATCTTAAATTGGCTTACTGGATTTTTACGCTGGTTATTCTTGCTAAGTATTGGAATCGGATTATTTAATTTATTACCTCTGCCAATCGTTGACGGCGGAAGAATGGCCCAAGTGTTTTTACACAAACTGAAAGGTCAGGAAAAAGGAGAAAGGCTATATCATAAAGTGAGTTTATTTTTCTTGTTAGTGCTGTTATTGAACTTATTTTATCCATTATTAGCAAAGTTGTTGTAGAACCCACATAAATTTTTATATTGGCCTTTTCGGGAAGAAATAAATGGATTACGACCAATTCAAAATAAAAGAATATGATTTCTGGGATTTATTTTTACATGTTAACCAATACCCTTATCTTGGACGGTGTTATGCCTGGGCAAAGCGAGAAGATGCTGACAAAATAACCGGTATCAAGAGCGGCGAATTGGTAGAATTGTTTGGAGACATCATTCCTGCGTGGGATCGGGCGGTTTATCAGTTATTTCAACATGACCGGCCCAATCTGGCAATCTTAGGGAATGAAGCGCCACATTTGCATGCGCATTTAATCCCGCGTTATAATGCACCAAAAGAATTCCAAGGCATTACCTTTATTGATCCTAATCCACAAGGAAATTATGCCCCTTATCCTAAACAGAAGATTGAATTGGATATTTTATTGCAGATTAAAGATGCTATTAAAGAAAAGATATAAAAAAAAGTAAGAAAAAAAATAATTAACTGCAAATTAACTCAAACTGAAGCCCCTGATATCCGCCAGCATAGGATTGGTGGAGGATGTTTCTTAAAATCACTTTAGTTCCATCTGTTAAAACTTTTGAATTGCCTTCTTTTAGACCAAATTCTTCACCATTAATCACAAATACACCGTTAGTTTCTTCAGTAACTCCATTCATCGAATCATCTAAACTATAGTACGTAAATATAGAATAGTCTTTTAAACAAGCTTTTTCTAATTTAAATTGTGTTCCCCTCACCCCACCAGCATAATCTTGAATTACAGAACCGTTATGAGTTAATTTTACCCCAGCGAGAACACTTGACTCACCACTTTTTAAATTGCCAGATGAAACATCATTAACAGCATAAGCTCCCACATGACCTTCCATATTAACAGCATATGCATTAATTTCATAATCCTTCAAACACATAGTGGACTTAGCACTAATTTGTTTTTCAACATTTTTAACTCTAACTGCCTGCCCAGTGCCGCAACCTACTATAAATATCGAAACTATTACTAAACTTAAAACAATTAACATTTTTCTCATATTTAACACCTCATCGTAATTTATATTTTAGAAGATTTGTTTATTTTTAAAAACTCGTGACCCCCCCCCCGATAGTAAAAATCAAACTAATGTTTTAGCTTTTTGTTTTTAACCTGTTTTTCTACTATTTCAAAGAGTTTGTTTAATGCTTCTCGAGGAATACCTAAGTTCATTTTTGTTTTGAGATATTCCAAGAAATAGCCTAAATCAAAGGCTGCTCTATCTTTTCCCAATTCAATTTGTTTTTTTGCTTCACCAATTACTACACCCCAATTTATTTTGATAGAATTGATGATTTTTCGGGCATCATCTTTATCTTTTATTCTGTCAGTAGCACATTTCATAAGTATAATATCGTGGGGATCGGCAATTTTTAAAATTAAATTTTCTTCAAATTGGTGGATTTGTTCTGCTCTTTTTCTCATATTCTCAGAAAAGATGAAATCTATTACTTCTACAACAAATAAATCAAAACGTTCATCGTTTAGTTTAAACATTTCGGGGGTATTTCTCTTTGCGCCGTAAACTTTAATGGCATCCATCTCTAAGTAACCCAAAGATTTTACTGCTTCTTTGAAAACATCACGGTCTTTCTCGTTTTCAAAGACGAGATCAATATCTAAAGTCGCGTCTTTAAAACCCAGGAACATCATGGCTGTCCCCCCTATGGCATAAACAGTTATCTTTCTGGTGAGTCTTCTGGAGATGTTTAATAATAATTTTTGTTGTTGATCTATAGTAATCATCTGTATTCCTCCAAATCGTTCTTGTTAAACGGGAGATAAATTTTCCATACTTTTTCTATTTTCGTAAAATCTCTGGTTTCTAATCCTGGGACAACATATTCAAATTTATGTTCTTTTTTGGGAAGAGTGCTGCTTCTAAATTTATTAGCCATCCTTCTTACTTTCATAATCTGGCGAGCAAGATCATACAATGCCCCAACTTGTCTTTCGATATGATTCTCTTTGGCAAGACGATATAATTCTGCCCAATGACTAATTTTTTTAAATAAGGCCAACGAAGCGAGAATAGTTCTAAGGCTTTTAGTTTTGATTGCATAGATTAAAGTTTCTTCTAAACTTGGTTCTCTTCCGTATATTTTATGAATTATTGGTGTGGAAATTTTAATAGGAGAATGCTGATTAATTATCTCATAGTAACTTTTACCCCCTAATTTATTATCCAGAGAGATATTGTAGACCCTTCTATTATTACTCTGCCTCCTGGTTTTAACATAACCCTCTTTTCTAAGGGCGTGAAGATAATAAATAGCCATTCTTTTATCTGCTTTAAGTATGTCCATTACTGATTCAATGGTTTGAATTCCGGCTAGTTTTTGTAGAAGTTCGATCTTCTTCATAGTTTAACTTAGGTATAACTATTATATAAATGTTTCTGATTTGTAAGAAATAGTATTTAATCTAACTGAACAAGCGGTTTGAACGTCAAAGACTCTCTTCTATAACTACCTAGAATATTCTGCTTTTACGAACCTATTCTTAATTTTCCCGTCAATTGCGGCCAGAAGAAATCTAATCCAGCATTTACCACCACTGTTTGCATAGTGCCATTAACTGCGCAATGTACTTTCTCCATTCCAGAAGCTTCTTCCAGCAGTTCTAATTGTAATTCTGGCGGGACTTTGATGTTTCTGACATATTCGCACACCGGAGTATCGAAGTTTTGGTATTCCGCAACTAAACTTTGCCGCACACCGGGGAATATCTCTTCTACGGCGCGAACTTTCTTGCCGGCAACATTGGCGATGTAAACATTCCGGAAATTCTGCGCTTGAGTAACAAATGTTTTTTCTGCTAAAGGGCCGGAACCAAACAAATTCTTGAACCATTTGAGGATGTTGTCAATTACGCCTGGGCTCAGTTGTAATCCTTCTTGAGCAAAAATCACTGCATTCAATTCGTCAGAATGATATAGGTCTGCACTGCTGGGGAATTCTAAGCCTTGTAAATTACATTCTACAAAATCGCTTCCTGAACTCTTGCAGATCTGGCTTAATTTATCCTGCGGGATATTTAATGAAACTAAGAAAGACTTGGGATCATCTATTTCTTTGTTGAGGGTGGTTGCAAGAGCTACTTTAAATTTGCCGCCGTCTTTGTATTGCAATACACACACATTATTGATACAGGTGTTCTGGCTGTCTGGAACTAATCTTTTTCCGTCTGGGTCTTTAATATTGTTAAAACAGGTAGGCAATACTTGCGGTTGAGCTGGCTTTTGCAGACTTTTAGATAACGATTGCTGAGATTTCTGGGTAACTGAATATTCCCCACCTAGATAATTTTCATTATTCCCTAAATCTAATAGTGTTTCTCTATAAGGGGAACAATACAACGTATATTCGTCGTTCTCTGCGACTTCTAATAATTTTGTTGCTAAATACTTGGTTCTGCTGGTCCAGTTTCCTTGGTTGCAGTAATTATCAAAAATATATTCAGTATTGTTAACGCAGATAGGATATTTTCCCTTATAGAAACTTTCGGCAGTGTTTTCTGCCTTTCCAGAACCCAAGACAAAACACTGGCTTTCCTGCGGGCAAAATCCCCATTGTTGGGCATTCCAGTCAAATTTCAATGGTGAACGCTTCCATGCTCCATCAACACAGCGGTAATCTCTTCCGTCAGCAACATGCTCAGTAATAGTTGTCAATGTGCTCATGGGTTCTACGCAAGCATAGCCGTTCCAGCAGTAATTGTCTGGACAGCAGGCGACTCCTGATCTTGCATCTGGATTGGCGAACCCTTCCGGCAACTGATCACCAGATTTATATGAATATTCTACCGGGCCGAATTCATCAACTAATTGTAAAGATGGTTTTTCTACTTCGCAGGGCCCGGTAAATTCAACAACGAGATAGGATGCATCACCGGTGTTAAACTGCGGCAATGTTGCTTCTTCGCTGTTACCATCTTTACCAACTAAGAGTATTTTTGTAATGCATTCCTGCGCTGTACTGAAATATAAATCAGCCTGCGAAGGCACAGATATCCTTTCCGAACGCAGCTTTTGGTTGCTTCCTAAAGAAACTTTATTTTCTTTCACATAATTGCTTTTTTCATCAGCTACGGTCTGGCCGTTGGCTAATAAAATCTCCCAATACGGAATTTTTGTTGCTGAAGCAATAAACTCTGCATTAGGAATAAAGTTTTGCGCTGGCAGGACTGCGGTTGATTGGTTCCTGGAGGAAGCAAGCTTGGCTTGTTCTTTTAGTACCAGTTCAACATTTTCATAATATGTGGAGATATTTTGGCCGGGTTCTGGTTTTTGCAGAGGATCGGCATAACCAACATGAGTTAATCCTTCCTCGCTCCAGGTATTAACGACCGTAAATGCATCTTTATTCTTCTCTTCTTTGTGAACTTCGCTGTAAGAACAGAATTTATCCCCGATAACCGCACAATATTGCAGATTTTTATCTTCTTCAATAGTTGTTATAAAGTCTGCTGCTCTGCATCCATAAAACCCTATGTCTTTGGTTGATTCTTCGCCTTCGTTGTAATATAATACTTGCTGGGCAATTCTTTTTACTCGTAGGTTTGCATATTCTGAAAATTCCTGGCTGGTGACCAGAGTTTCATCCGCTGTCAATGTTCCGGTAACATAATATAATTCGTATAAATCTGGATGCAGGTTAGTTACTTTATACGGCGGATTTCCTGGAAGCGGGAAAAGACATTCTGTCTCGCTGCAAGCGTAAGTTACCGTTTGAGTAACGGGTTTGGTCGAAGGAGCTAAGTTGCTGATGGGGAAAAAATGTTTTGGCTTTAATTTTGCAACTACGGAAATGGGGTGATGCCATACCTCACGAGCTTCTTCTTTGTTAAGATATTGGGCTGGGCCGGCTAGTTTGAAATTTTCATCATCTGGATCTGTAGCTGAAGGCAATTCCTTCCCAATAGGGGTATTTGTTGCTTCATCATAGAAAAATAATTCTATTGCTGAATTAGGATCGTCGCTGGTGGTGTCCTTAAACCACAACTTAGTAATTCCTCTGTAACTTTGATTAGAAATACTTTCTGCTAATTTAAAATGGCATAAAACAGTGGAGGTATCTCCTACCTTCAAGGTATTTTCAACATTATCTTCGTTGCATTTGATAGTTTTTTCATCCAAGATATCATCTTTTGGATCAGAAATTTTTTGTTGGCTGTAAGTGCGATAATCTATGGTAATAGTTGGTAATGGTATGGAGTCATAATGCGGATCGAACTCCGTTTCCTGAGACTGTACTTTGAACTCTACATCCATAACTGTATCACTGGAAGCGATGGGTTGAGAATTCCAACAGCCATAATATGTCGCTTCACTGCCCTGGTCCGGATCAACAAATTCTTTACTTAATCCGGCATAATATTCATTCTTGGCATTTCCGCAGCAGTTGGCCGCCGGCGCAATCTCGCTAACTTCTTGATCTTCGCCTAGCCAGGCTTCTTTACCGTACAATACTTCACAGAGATTCTGTCCGGTAATTCCGGCGTCGGGATTGCCGGCATCGGCATCTTGTATCCAAGTGCTGGAACTGGCTGCTTCCTGACCTGAACAAAGCTGGTTTGGTAAATTAGGATTATCGCTGGTCAAGTAAATGTTGCGAACTTCAATTAAATTCTCGCTGTCGGAACTGATTGTAAAGCCTTGGATTGCTTTATAATCACCGACGGGAACTTGCACGTGCATGTACGCAGTTGAATCTGAAAGAGGAGAATTGATAGCATAACCTAAAACATTGCCGTCGAAATAAACTACCTTTTTATCATCAACTTTAGGACCAACTAACTTTAAATTTATTTTTAATGGAAGTTTGAGGTCTTTCAATTCTGCTGGAGTTCCAGCTTCGTCCTTCACAAAGCGAACCATAAAGTTAAGATAATTATAACCGGTAAAATCTAAAAATCCTTGTCCATAATATTTTTCATATAATTCGTTATATTCTATAACAACAGAGGTATCTATTTTAGATTCGCGAAGGTAATCATTTTCTGCGGTTGGTTCATCGGGTATTTCTGGAATTGAAAGAGGAAGCGTATAAAGTCCTTCTCCCGTGTATCGGCCTTTCACGCTGGGATTTTCACGCTTATTCCAGTCACTGGTACATTCTGCCCACGCCCACCTGTTTCCTTCCTGATAACAATAAAACCGGTTGCTTAACTTTTGTTCTGCACCTTCTGCCAACACCGGCGGTTCAAAGTTTTTTTCTGATTGGGCATTGCAGGCCAGCCAATCGTCAGCATTTGACACTACATCAAAAGGTGCTTCTCCTGGTTTTTTGATTGTAAAAATTTTAAAGATGTTATTAACGGCTGCTGCATCTATCCAGCACCAATTCTTTCCTTCACAGCCATTATTGTCAAAAACTTCCTCGATTCCATTGCCATCGAAATCTTTTTCAGTGCTTACAAAATCTTTATTGTCGGTTAAACAGGCAAAGCTTTGCTGAGAATTTAGTTCTGTTAAAACCTTGCCGGCATCATCAGCGCCATTATAACCGCAACAGTAACCGCCTTCTGTGGTATCTATCCAGGAAAATGGTTCA
Source organism: uncultured Methanosarcinales archaeon (assembly GCA_964425545.1). GTDB lineage: Archaea > Nanobdellota > Nanobdellia > Woesearchaeales > GW2011-AR9 > JACPIL01. The sequence goes on from CAYRMP010000001.1 coordinate 14,440, forward strand.
TTATAAATGTTAAGCGCGCGGAATGCGGCTTTATCGCAAATATAATCTCCGCCGCCGCAAGAATTGTCGTCAGTACATAACTCTGTAGCGATGTACTGGCAAGTTCCCGGTTCTGAACTAGTAGTATCACACTCCCAATCGTTGACATTGCCACAGTCGTCATTTGAATCACATGTATCCACTGGTGGTTGGCCTTTTAATCTACAAATTCCGGTTATTTGTTCCGCATTTTCTGAAGTGAGGCATTCTTCACCTTCTTCACAAGGGTTAGCTTCTGAACAAATTTCATTACTCTCACTGCAATGCCCAACTACTCCTTGTTCGCAAGAAGCTTTGTTTTCGTGACAGCTGTCTGAAGTCACTCCTTTCGTATCTTCGAGTTCTTCACTTTGTCCTGGACCGCCGCAATCGTTGTTGATTCCGTCACCGCACACTTCTGCTGCGCCGCTATTGATACAAATTGCACAGCTGGAATATCTGCCGGGATTTTTTTCACATGCTCCTTTTGCTAATTTCCTGATTTCTTCAACGGTTTGATCTTTACCTTCTACGGTTGGACACTCAAGTCCGGGATAATCATCAGAAGCATCATCATCACAATCTTCGCTGGTAGTATATCCGTCCTTGTCTTGATCGGTAACCCATTCGTATGCGCCGGTATTTTTATTGATAGTGCATTCGTAAGTTTTTCCGTCAGCAACCACTTTTTTCTTAAGATGCTCCTGGCTATCGCATCTTGCCCATAAGTTGTTATCAGAACAAATATATTCCCACTTGTCGTTAGCATAAGCCCAATTTGATAAAAACTCTGGGTCACCAACATCACCACTAAGGGCGGACATTGGACCAGAAAATGCCCTGCTATGCACCCCGTTCCCAAACTTCATTCCGGGGACAGCGCTACGATAGCCGCAATCGTCGTCATTAGGAGAATCATCTTCGTCACCCACTACTAACCAACAACCATTGTCCGGCGGGGTCGAAGAAACGACATCTAGTTTGCAGTCCCCAGTATCCATTAGATTTAAAATGGTGCCCCCCGGAGTACCAGGTTCATAGCTCTGGCATTCTATGCCTTCCTCGTTGCAATCAAAATTATAAGCTTTTAAAGGATCAGGATTAGGATCACTTATTCCGTCTATTTCACTGCATGAACCCCCATAACATGTTTCTACACCCACAACAATAGAAATACATTGATCGGTAGGACAATGTGCTTTCCATCCGCCAAGAACAGAATAAGATTGAAATAGGCTAAAAAGTAAAACTACTACTATCAAAAACCCTCTTTTTTTACTATTCATCTATATTCAAAAATAAACTATTTACCTATATAAATGTAGCGACAAAGAAAAAGATAAAAATAAAGAAAAATTACGCCGTAGCGTAAGGTTGACAAACTCCCGATTCTATTTCTTCACAAGAGTTAGCTTCAAAGCAAGTTTTCCACTCGGAATCCATCCAGTCTCCATCTTTACACTGTTCAACTAAATATTCGTAATCGCTGTCTGGTTCTTGCAAGCCGCAACCATACAATTTATTGATTACTTCTTCGCATGTATTCAGGGGCGTGATACTTTCTGCGCCTTCTCCAGTAGCATAGCTGTTATAGGTGTCTCCGCAAGCTACGCTTGAAACTAAAATCGCTAAAGGTAGTATTTTTTTCATTTTGTATTCCTCCGTGTTTAAAACTGTTTAAAAAGTGGATCACACTTTTCATTGATATCTTCGCAAGGGACTTGAAAGATACATTGGGTCCATGCTGACTGATGGTTAGGGTAGTCGCCTTTTTCACATTCAGTGGGGTCTTTCCATTCATCGTTACCGTTTGCGTTGCATTCTACAACGTATCTTTGGTAAATATCATTACAAGTATAGGTGCCGTTTGGTCCACTGCCGGGAATCTGGTAATAGTTGCTTACTTGGTCTCCGCCGCATGCGGTTATTGCTCCTAATACTAATACTCTTGTTTTGTTTTTCAATAAATTTGTTAATGACATGATAATTTCCTCCGCTATTACTAAGTTACTACTAGAAAAGGACAATTATTTATAAAACTTGCTATTAAAACGGTTAAATTCATTCTCAGACCTAAAAAAAATACGTTTGTAATTAGAAGACAATCACCTTCTTTTGTTAAGCACATAAAATGTGGTTTTTGAAGCCTAAAATCAAGGCATTTCATACCTCTATACCTTCTTTAACAGCTTCTTGAACAATAGTAATTTGTTTCTTTAATTTATTGAATTCTTTGGGTGTATAACAGAGAAAATCCACCGGATAATGAATTTCCCAGTAATTGTACATTTTAGCTCCTCGTTCAACAAAATCAAGCTTCTTAAATTTAGAGCTTACCAGAATTAAATCCACGTCGCTGTGTCGGCGAGAGCTGCCTTTAGCGCGAGATCCAAAAAAGATAACCTTATCTAATTTAAAATCTTTAAGCATAGTTGTTTTTCGATCCATTTTAGCAGCTCAAAACCCTAAAACTCTTCCAAAAGCCTGCAAATCCTTGGCTGAACGCATTTCTTCTCTAGAATCAGCAAAACTGCACAAAATCATTGGAACTTTATACTTTTTACAGAGCTTAACATTAAACATTATTCGGGCTAATAATTTCACCTTATCATGGGAATTTAGTATTTCTGCAAAAGAAAAGGCTAGAATCTTCTCTTTTTCGGCGGCGATATTGCATAAAATCTGATCTAGGGCTCCGCGCACAAAATGCAGGCTGTCTTTAGGATTAATGCTTTCCATGCCATAGATAATATCTACGCCGTTCTTTTCTAAAGCAAACCGCAGCATCTCTTCTGAATCTGCCCTGAACACTGTTTTCAGTTTTTTATTTCTGGCGCTTTCTATTTCCTTTAATAGTTCTTTCTGGGTCTTTCCTTTAAGAATAACAAAATTGCTATCAATGAAATTTACTTTAGTGAAACCTAGTTCTGCCGCTAATTTCTCTGTTTCTGTGTTCTTCTTCATAAAAACATAATCACCCATATATTGCAAAATAGTCATTAAATTTATAAAATATCTCTAAAATTACCCCTTAACTAAACTGTGCCTTACTTAGAGACGCAGAGAGGGAAAGAAATGAACATCAACGTATGTAACGAAAGAGAACAAACTAATACTAAAGTTGAATTTGCAGGAAAGACGGCCAGAGATCTTCTTAATCAACTAAAACTCAATCCTGAAGCCTTTATCTTAGTACGCAACAGTGAAGTTATAACTGAAGATGAACTGCTGCAGGACAGCGATCTGATAGAACTTCTTAGCGTCATTTCCGGAGGATAAAATGGCCTGTACCAAATGCAATAATAATGCCATCATTTCCCTCCAGCACGGAAATTTATGTAAAAATCATTTTATTGATTATTTTGAAGATAAGGTTTTCAAAACCATCAACAAGTATCAGTTAATCGGCAGAAATGAAAAATTGTGTGTGGCCGTTTCCGGAGGAAAGGATTCTTTAACCGTGCTTTATCTTACAAAAAAATACTTAGAAAAAAATAACCTTCCAAAAAATAATCTCTTTGCTCTTGCTATAGATGAAGGCATAGACCAATACCGCGAAAAAACACTTGTTGATTTGAAAAAATTCTGTGAAGAGCATGCGGTTCCTTTAACTGTTGCTTCCTTCGAACAAGAATTGGGAAAAACTCTTGATAAAGCTTACCCAATCATCAATAGAGATGCTAACAAGAAACCCTGCACTGTCTGCGGCGTATGGCGCCGTTATTTGCTCAACAAACATGCTAAAAAAATTGGCGCAGACAAAGTCATTACGGGACACAATCTGGACGATGAAGCACAGGCAATTATCATGAACGTTTTCAAAGCTAACACCAAACTTACTGGACGCCTTGGCCCCATTTCCGGAGTTGAAGAACACGACTTATTTATCCAAAGAGTAAAACCACTTTATTTCTGTGCAGAAAAAGAAGTCCGCCTCTACGCCTTATTGAAAAATTTCCAGATCCAATTCGTTGAATGTCCCTATTCTAAAGAAGGATACCGGCACCACATCCAGGAGATGCTGAACGAATTCGAACATAAATATAAAGGAACAAAACAGGGAATTGTCAATTCTTTCCTGGCCTTGCTTCCCCTATTTCAAAATCCAGAGAAAAAAATCACGGAAAAAATACAGCTTTGCAGTATGTGCCAAGAGGCATCTAACAAAGAGGTCTGCAATGCCTGCCGGATGAAGGTGACTATCCAAAATGCATAGATATTCTAGACAAATCCTGCTTAACGAAATAGGACAGGAAGGACAAAAAAAAATACAAGGCAAGAAAATAGCTGTCGTTGGAGTAGGTGCTCTCGGAACTGTGGCGGCTGAACTGTTAGCGCGGGCAGGAGTTGGTTCCTTGATTCTCATTGACAGGGATATGGTAGAAATATCAAACTTGCAACGGCAAACTTTGTTTGGAGAAAAAGATGTCGGAAGAAGTAAGGCTATTGCTGCAGAAAAAAGAATTGGAGAAATTAATTCCGAGATAAAAATTGAGCCGCACCCGATTCATCTTAACCCAAAAAACATGCAGGTATTGCAAACGGTAGATCTTATCCTCGACTGTACTGATAATCTTCAAACCAGATTTCTGATCAATGACTACTGTAAAAAAGAAAGAAAACCCTGGATTTACGCTGCTGCGATTAAAACGTCAGGATATGTTATGCCCATTCTTCCGGAAGGGCCTTGCTTGCAATGTTTCCTTTCTGAAACAAATCTTGAAACTTGTGATACAGCGGGAGTATTGAACACCATTACTGTTTCTATCGCTTCGTTACAAAGCACCCTAGCGTTAAAATTATTGCTAGGTAAAGAGATTGAATCAACTCTGTATCATTATGACATCTGGAATCAAAATTTCAAAAAACTGAACATCAAAAAGAAAGAAAACTGTCCTACTTGTTCGGGTATTTTCTCTCGTTTAGAAAAAAAAGAAAATTCTAAATATGTTCGTTTCTGTTCGACCGGAAAATACCAAACCCTTGGACCGGAAGCGGATTTAAAGATAATAAAAGCGCGCTGGGAAAAAATAGGTAAGGTAACGGAAGAAAAAGATTTGCTGTATTTTCAAAACATTACTTTGTTTAAAGATGGGCGGGCTTTAATTAAAGCAAATTCTAAAGAAGATGCACAAAGCCTATATTCTCGGTTGGTTGGAAACTAAATCGATTATTTAAAATTTCACAGAAAAATAAAAAACAGGCTCTGCTTTTTCTAAAGAAATGAGATAAGGCTTATTTTCTATTCTTTCCCGAACAGCCGTAACTGTTCTTTTATTTTCTCTTCGTTATGGGCAATTAACGGCCTCATTACTAAGAAACTAAAAGGATAACTTTTGTAATTCTTTAAAACTTGACCGCTGACTAACACTGTAGCTTTATTTTTAGGAGCTATTTCTTCTATCTCCTGATAATTTCTTACTTTCCTTAATTGCAGGGAAACAGGGCTAAATTTCTGCAACAGGGAGATATCTTTATCTCCAACGGCTACTGGAAATATGTTACAACCGCGCTTCATGAATAGTAACCCGGCTAATATGCTTGTGTCATTTTCTACCAGCAATAAAACATTTCCTTCTACTCCGGCAGGTAACCCCCCAAAACAAGGAACTGTTTCTACAAACAAATATGCTCCTTCTTGATTTAGTTCTATTTCTAGAGTGATGTCCGGCTCCCCGTAAGAAAAACGTAAATCTGTTTTCCGTTCGACATGTTCGCCAACCAATCGATTAAATTCGGGAGAAGTGATGGGGAAGGACTTATCTGAACGTTTTGTAGCTATTCTAAATGTTCCTTTCTTCTCCTTTAATAGTTCTACGGCCTTACTTTGGATATCTTCTGTGTTTTTCTCCACGCGAACTGCAGGAGAATAGGATATTAGCCCGAAGACCCCGCGCAAAGCAGTATGTTCTTTAAAGTAACCCGTCAGCAGCCTTCCTTGGCCCCTTATAATCTTGGTCTTTGAATTGCCCCCGGATAAGGCTATTTTACGTATATTATCGACTAATTTGTGCTCAAAGAAGTCTTTATTCTTGCCTTTAAGAAATATCTCCCCATACCGCAGTAAAATAGTATCATAAGTCATGGTTATTTTGACGCTAATTTCTTTAAAAACCTTCTCCTTTAACTTTGAAATTAACCCCTTGATTTCGGGTGGAAGGGAGTTATTTATTTATAAAGGGAATATTTAAATACTCTGAGCCCATTTATAAGTAAAATTAAAATTTGGGGGCATCTAAAATGGCAAAAAAAACTTCTAAAAAAGAGATAACCATTGTAAATATTGTTATTTCAAGTAGTTTGGAAAAAGATATACCTTTAGAAAAGATGGCTGCTACTCTGCCAAATACAGAATATAACCCCGAACAATTTCCGGGCTTAGTATTGCGCATTAAAGAACCTAAGACTTCAGCTCTTATTTTCTCTAGTGGAAAGATTGTCTGCACTGGTGCTAGAACTATGGAACAAGTAGAATTAAGTATCCAAAGTATCATCAAGAGTCTTAAGAAATTAAATATTCACGTTACTATTAAACCAAAAATCACTGTCCAAAACATTGTAGCTTCCGGAAGCATCGGCATGGTTTTGAATCTGAACGTGCTGGGTTTAAAGCTGCCCAACACTGAATACGAACCAGAACAGTTTCCAGGTTTAGTACATAAACTTAAAGGGACTAGTGCTACTTTCCTGCTTTTCAGTAATGGTAAGATTGTCTGTACTGGTACAAAAACCGAACAGGAAGTAAATGAAGCTACTGATCTGTTGATAGAGCGGCTTAAGAAAGTATTAGAAAAGCCATAAGATTGCATATAAATCTTTATAATCTGTTTATGTTTTTTATTTTAATAGAATTATCAAGAGAGGGGGCTCTAGAGCATTTATGGAAGTCGACGAACAAATCAAGACATTTAGAGACTTTATTGAACAAAATTACTATCCACAACTGTTAGAGGCGGTTCGTAAAGGAGAATCTTATATCAAACTTGATTTTTCTGAACTAGTTAAATTTAATACGGAAATTGCAGAAGAAGTATTAGAAAATCCTCAAGACCTTCTTAAAGCTGGTGAAATTGCCATCAAAGAATTTGATCTGCCTAAAAAAGTCAGCAAATTTAATGTCCGGTTTATCAATCTCCCCGAATCGCAAAAGGTGCTAATTAGTGAAATCAGAAGCAAGCATTTGAACAAACTGCTTTGGGTCGACGGAATAGTTCGTAATAAAACTGATGTCCGGCCTCACGTCAGCGCTTCTAAATTTGAATGCCCTTCTTGCGGAAATATTCTTACGGTTCTGCAGTTGGATCAAAAGTATAAGGAGCCAACTCGCTGTGGTTGCGGAAGAAAGGGAAAATTCAAAGAAATTTCTAAAGAGTTGGTTGATGGGCAGGGATTGGTATTGGAAGAAGCTGCAGAAGATTTGGACGGATCACAACCTAAAAGAATAAACGTTTTCTTGCGGGACGATCTTGTTTCTCCACTTACTGAAAGAAAAACTAGCCCGGGTTCAAGAATCCAGTTGGTTGGCTGGGCCACTGAAGTGCCTATTACCTTACGCACAGGAGGACAATCCACTAAGTACGAACTTATAGTTGAAGCTAATTCTACTGAAGCTCTTCACGACGACAGTATCAGCCTTAACATTACTGAAAAAGATATGGAAGAAATCTTGAAAATAGCTAAATCCCCTGATCCGCTTCGTCTTCTGGCGGAAAGCTTAGCCCCCTCTATTTACGGACATGATAAGATAAAAGAAGCAATAATATTGCAGCTGGCAGGCGGATGTAGGAAAGTCCGTCCGGATGGTGTGGTTACCAGAGGAGATATGCATATGCTTTTAATTGGGGACCCGGGATCAGGAAAATCACAATTATTGAAAAGAATTTCTCAGATAGCGCCGAAGGCGCGTTTTGTCAGTGGAAAAGGAGCAACCGGTGCAGGATTAACCGCATCTGTAGTCAAAGATGAATTTCTTGGCGGCTGGTCTTTAGAGGCAGGAACGTTGGTTTTGGCTAACCGAGGTTTTGCCGTTATTGATGAGATGGATAAGATGGGCAAAGAAGATACTTCAGCCTTACACGAAGCCTTAGAGCAGCAGACCATAAGTATTGCTAAAGCCAACATCCAAGCCACCTTGCGCTGCGAAACCACTGTTTTGGCCGCAGCAAACCCGAAACACGGCCGTTTTGATCCGTATGATTTAATTGCTAACCAAATCAATCTTCCTCCTACTTTAATAAACAGATTTGACCTTATTTTCCCGGTTAAAGACTTGCCTAATCGAGAAAAAGATGAAACTACTGCTTCTTTTATTTTAAATTTTCATCGGGACCCATCAAAGGCGGTTGCTGAAATATCAACTGAATTGATGCGAAAATATTTTTCTTATGTGCGCTTGAAAATAAATCCTAAAATAAGTGAAGCTGCAATTGAAGAAATTAAAGAATATTATGTTTCCATGCGTAACTCTGGAAATGTAGAAGAAGGCGGCGTACGCAGTATTCCCATTACGGCCAGACAGCTGGAAGCGCTTATTCGGTTATCTGAGGCTTCTGCAAAAATAAGATTAGCAAAAAGCGTCACTAAAAAAGACGCTCAGAAAGCAATTGAACTGGTAAGCCATTGTCTTAATGAAACGGCTAAAGATAGTGAAACTGGAAAAATAGATATTGATCGTCTCGGAGGAAGCAAAATAACTGCCACCCAAAGGAATAGTTTCAGTATCATGAAAGAAATCATTGCTGCATTGGAAGAGCAGCTTAATACAAAAATGATTCCTGTTGAAAATATAATTGAGGCAGCAAAAGAAAAAAACATTCCTCCGGAAAAAGTAGAAAAGTCTCTTGAAAAATTGCGCAGATCCGGGGACGTATTTGAACCAAAACGAGGGTTTGTTCAGAGACTTTAACATCCATAAATAAGAATATAAATAAAAATTAAATTGTAATTTGATACTAAGCGGATCATAATTAAACCATTGGAAAAAAGTAATAAACTTAATTAAAATAAAAAAAAATGGAATCTGAAAATAAGCCGTTCTTTCGCTTCCCGGCAGAAAAAGCATCTATTGGTGAATTGGAAGAAGGAGAGTATGTTGAAGAAAAAGAACAGAAACCTAATTATATAATTACTTCTGAAAACAAGAAAATATTTCGAATTAATGTCATAGCTACTTTGGTTCATAAAGAATTGCGTGGTTCTATTACTTCTATTCTTATAGACGATGGAACTGGAAAAATAATTGTTCGCATTTTTGAAGAAATGAAATCTGTTTTTAATTTGGAAGTAGGGGACGTAATACAAATCATAGGTAAAGTAAGAACATATAATAATGAAAAATATATTTTTCCTGAAATAATTAAAAAAACTAATCCGGCCTGGCTCAAAATAAGATTCTTGGAACTGCAAAAATCCAATCTTTTTGTGGGAAAAAAAAAAGAAGATCATGAGATTTTACAAAAACTAAAAAAGGAAGGATTGGAGCTTAATGAACTTAATAACAAAGAAAACCAGAAAGAGCCGGTTCCATATAAGTTTTCACAAAAAAATATAACGCCGGGCGTAGAACTGTTTGAAGTGGTTAGTGAAGAAATAGAAGAAAACGATCCTTTGCTTCCTTTTGAAAAAATATCAAAACTTATAACTCAACTGGATAAAGGAGAAGGAGTCATGATTGAAGAAATCATAGAAAAATCTCCTTTGGAAAAAACTGAAGAATTAATAGAAAAAATGTTAGAAAATGGGGACATCTTTCAAAATACTCCTGGAAGAGTAAGGCTTCTTTGATTTGTTTTTGTTATTTTTACATATCAGTTCTTACTTATTAAAAAAAATAATCTACTAAAATATTAAACTATCAAGAAATTACTTTCCATCGGAAGAAAAAACAGTGTATAGTTTATATTACATTAAAATATTAAAGGAGTTATGTATACCTCTACTATTCCGGCCACTAACAAAAAACCAATGCTTATGAGAACAAGATCTAAAACATCAGCCATGATGGAATCGTAACTTAAATCTTTTTTAATTAAAGCCATAGAAAGTATTCCTCCTGCCAATCCGACGATAAAATAAGCAGTTATTTCTAAAATCCCGTGCAGCATGTACTTAAAAAAACTAAATGCTGCTGTACCTAAATAATTAGAAACAACAATTAAACCTGCTGAAGATGCTGCAGCAGCTAATTCGTTTTTCATTAGACTGCCGACTGCGGCCGCAATTACTGAAGCGTTCCAAATTAAGATAAATAAAGATCCAGTTCCATATAAAAGAGAAAAAATAAGAGAAAAAAATAGTACTTTAAGATTATTTAAAAAAATTTTAACAAAAATATCTGATTTTACTGCTTGTCCAGTTATATCATCGTTGATAATGTTTCCGCGAACATAATTATTTACATTTACTATGGCTTTATGCTGTAAATCAAACACAACATCAACTACGCCGTGAGGTAAAAAAACATAAGAAATTATTAATGCGGCAGTAACTCCTAAAAACATGAATAGTAAGAAAATTATAACTTTAGCGTGTTCTTGTAATAATTTCCATTCTCCTCCGTAATTTAAATCTAATTCTTCTTCACTTTTGACAGTAACATACATGGTTGGCAATATTGCAATAACAATAAGAAACACTGTTAAAATGCCAGAAATCTCTTTGAAAACTAAATAAGATAGAAATAGGGCTATTATAGAATATACAAACCCTGCTATAAACATTTCCCATGGTTTTTTCTTTAATACTAGAGGGTTAAATATGTATTCAAGAACCATTACTCTTTATATTGAAATACAAAATATATAAAGATTCCTATGCAGTCTGAAAAAAATTCTTAATTTTCTTATAATAGCAGCCCCACCCCTTTATTTCCTTTGGAGAATTAGATTGTTAAGAAAATGAATGTCATGTTATGAATAAAGTTATATTATTAATAAGAAAATCAAATAAAATAGTTTAATCATCTAAAAAAAGCGATTTCCTTTAGAACTATTTTTATTGTCAATTGTTTCTCATCATCTGTTTAGTTTTTGTTAAATGTAATCTTAATGATAAATTAAAGGTTAAATAATTCATGGTTTATTGATGTTTGTCAAGTTAATTTTCCTTCTTCTCATTTTCTTTTTGTTCTATTTATCTTTTTTACATATTTTTAATAGTTATTTACTAAGTATTTATTTTCTATATTGAAAATAATATAATAATAATAAGAATAAATAAGAATAATAATGAGAATAAAACAAAACAGATTATTTAAGATATTAATAAAGAAATTAAAAATTGCATTTAACGATGTATTCATAAAAATGATAAATAAACACAAATAAACAATAACCCAAATATAAAAGAGAAAATATTTAGGAAAATATTAAAGTAAAATTGTTTTCCAAAGCAAGAGATAATTATTTATACTTATTTCCACTAGCAACATAGGTGATAGAAAATCTAAGTATAAACCTATATCATCTATCTCCAAATTGTTTATTAACACTCAGCAAAGATCATCACTGTTTACAATTAACTGTTTTTCCATGAGAAACAAAGGGGTCAGAGTAATAAAATATGGTAGAAATAAAAAATTTTTTTGAAAATTATCTGAAAAAAGAGTCTATTTTCATAGATAAAAGGACCTTAATGCCTTCATATATGCCAGAAGAGATATTATATAGAGAAGAACAACTACAAGAAGTAGCTAATATTCTTGCTCCTATCCTTAGGATGGAAAAACCCTCAAATCTATTTATTTACGGAAAAACAGGCACGGGCAAAACTATTTCAATTAAACACATCATTGTTTCTATGAGTAAAGTTGCAGCCCAGAATGCTCTTCCTTTAAAATGCATTTACTTAAATTGTAAGTTAAAAAGAGTTGCCGACACAGAATACCGCCTAATTGCCCAATTAATCAAGGAATTTGGGCAGGAAATACCTTCTACCGGTCTTCCTACTGATGAAGTATACAATATCTTTTACAAACTTCTTGATCGCGAGAAAAAGATAGTGCTTCTTGTTTTAGACGAAATAGACCAGCTTACTAAGAAAATAGGTGACGAAATCTTATACAATTTAACCAGGATAAATGTTGAATTACAAAAATCTCAAATATGTTTAGTGGGGATCTCAAATAACCTTGTTTTTACTGAAAATCTTGATCCTAGGATTAAAAGCAGTTTATCTGAAGAAGAACTTATCTTTTCGCCTTATAACGCACTTCAAATCCAGGATATCTTGCGGAAAAGAGCAGTCACTTCTTTTAAGGAAGGTGTTGTGCAGCCAGGGGTGATTGAAAAATGTGCCGCTTATTCTGCTCGAGATCACGGAGATGCTCGCAGAGCCATAGATCTGCTGCGAATAGCAGGAGAATTAGCAGAACGAAGCGGTTCACCGTTAGTTGAGATATGTCATCTTGACGAAGCTGAAAAGAAAATAGAATCAGATAAAGTAATTAATGCTGCAACCAACCAACCCAAACAATTTCAGTCCGTGTTATATGCAATCTTGCTGATGGGTCCAAAAAAGAAAAATTTCTTTACGGGAGAAATTTATGACGTCTACAAAAGCCTGTGCAAGCAAACAAAATTAAATGTTCTTACCCAGCGCCGTGTTTCTGACATAATCGCCGAAATGGATATGCTGGGGATTATCAATGCCAAAATAATTTCTAAAGGGCGTTACGGCAGAACCAGAGATATTTCTTTATCCATTGATGAAAATTTAGTCTTAAAATTAAGAACAGTATTAGAAAAATCATTACAATTAACTTAAAATCATTCACAAAAGTTAAATGCAATTTACGGGGCCTTAATAGATTACCTATTAATATGGTGCAAATCAGAACTTAAACGATTTAATGGATCATAGAATATAAAAAAAATGGAAAACCAACAAAAAATAATAGAAGACTTATTTGAAAAAGGGATATTAGCAAGCAAAGATATCTTAAACAAACAGGCAGACCTATTTTTAGCAAGCAATTTAGTTGGAAAATTAGAACAAGAAAGAGATTTACTGGTCCTGAATAATGATTATGTCGATATCGTTACTAAACAAAAGAGCTTGGTTGATTGGTATGAGATGGATTTTTATCGTGTTCAGGCTGAAAAAGAACGCGACGATGAATTATATCAGGCCCAATTACAAGGTTTTAAACAGGTTGAATTGCAATTAAATAGTCCTAAAAATAACCCTAATTTTAGCCAAAAACAACAACTTACCAGTTCAGAATCAGAAATAGTCGCGGCTCCATCTCCTGGAGAAGAAGAAAATATTTTTGTTTCTCCCTTTGCAACAGTTATCAAACCAACTTTTTCTGAAGCCTCAACTCTTCCAGAATTTTCTCCGGAATCACTTCTTTCTTCTCCCGAATTAATTCCCCCCGCCTCATCTCCCTCTTGTGTGGAAATAATCATCTCTTACAAAAATGAAGCCCATAAATATGAAGTAAAAGATTTTACTCTTTTGTTCGCTTCCCGTTATCGTTTTTTAGAAAGTCTTTTACGGCAAAGGCAGGAGCTGCAAAATACCATGCCTATCAGCAGGATTTTAGGCAAGAAAGAAAAAGAAAATGTTTCTATCATTGCATTAATTGATGACATCAGCGAAACTAAGAATGGAAATATAATTTTAACTGCCGAGGATCTTACCGGAAGAATAAAAGTAATTTTTTCTAAAAATAAAAAAGAGTTATACCAAAAAGCAAAAGACCTGGTATTAGATGAGGTAATAGGCATAACTGGAGCTCTGGGAGACAAAATTATTTTTGGAGATGAGATTACTTGGCCGGATATTCCTGCCAACAACCAGCTTAAGAAAAGTGAGGTAGAAGAATATGCTATTTTTCTTTCCGATATTCATATAGGTTCAAAACTTTTTTTAAAAGACGAATTTAACAAATTTTTACGTTGGATTAATGCTGAAGCAGGCAACTCCTCCCAAAAAGAAGCGGCTAAACTGGTAAAATATATTATTATTGCCGGTGATTTGGTCGATGGCGTAGGTATTTATCCTTCCCAGCAGGAAGAATTAGCTTTTCCCAATATTATGGACCAGTATGAAGAATTTTCCAAACTTATTAAAAAAATACCCGCAGACAAACAGATTATAATTTGTCCAGGAAATCACGATGCAGTGCATTTAGCCGAACCGCAGTCTTCTTTCGATGAAAAATTTGCTCCAGGCTTATTTAAAATTCCAAATGTAACTCTGGTTACCAATCCTTCTTTGGTTAATATAGGAAAAACCAAAACCTTTCCTGGTTTTGATGTGCTTTTATATCACGGCTATAGCTTTGATTATTATATAGCCAGCGTAGATTCAATTCGAAATAACGGGGGTTATCATCGTGCAGATTTAATAATGAAATATTTACTGAAACGCCGCCATCTGGCTCCATCATTCAAATCGACCCCGTATTTCCCGGGCCACAAAGAAGATCCCCTGCTTATAAAAAAAATACCAGATTTTTTTATCAGCGGGCACATACATTATTCCAATGTAGCTAACTACAAAGGAATCACTACTATTTCCGGCAGCTGCTGGCAAGGAACAACAACCTTTCAAGAAAAATTAGGCCACCAGCCAGAGCCCGCCCGCGTTCCGTTAGTAAATCTCAAGACCAGAGAAGTTAAAGTCCTTAAATTCGGATAGTTAAAGTAAAAAAAATCAAAAGAAATTTAAAAAAATAAAAAAAAATAAAGATAACAAAATAAGTAAAATAATCAAAACAGAGTTAAGATGAAAGCTTCCCCGCACATGCAACAATATTTTGATGACCTCGGACGAGGCATCCAGGAAGCCTACGAAATAGCGAAAGCTGCGCGCAAAAAGGGGCTGGATCCAGAAAATGAAGTATCCATCCCGCTAGCTAAAAATATGGCGGAAAGAGTAGTTGGTTTGATTTCAGTAGTAGCACCGCAAATAACCAATTCTAAAGTTACTGAAAGAATTACCGAATTAGAAAAAGAATTTGGTCTTCTCGATTGGAGAGTGGGATTTAAGATTGCCGAAGAAGTCGCCCAGGAAAAACATTGTCAGTTTAAAGACAAATTAGAAGCGATGGAAGTGGGGATAAGGGTGGGTTTTGCTTACCTTACTCTGGGGATAGTTTCTGCTCCGTTGGAAGGATTCATCGGCCTGAAAATTAAAAAAAGAAAAGACGGAAAAGAATATTTTGCTTTACAATACGCAGGGCCAATTAGGGGAGCGGGCGGAACGGCAGCATCTACTTCAGTGATTCTAGCTGACTATGTGCGGATTAAAATGGGCTATCATCCCTACGATCCGGATGAAAGAGAAATAAATCGTTTCACTATCGAGATACAAGATTATCATGAAAGAGTCACCAATCTCCAATATCGGCCTTCCGACGAAGAAATAAAATTTATGGCCGCACATCTTCCGGTCGAAGTTGATGGCGATCCAACAGAAGAAATTGAAGTATCCAATTATAAAGATATTCCGCGCATAGAAACCAATTTTATTCGAGGAGGGATGGCTTTAGTTATGGCTGAAGGCCTCTGCCAGAAAGCCCCAAAACTATGGAAGCGCCTTTCTAAATGGGGAAAAGATTTTGGTTTAGATTGGGGATTCATGAGCGAATTTTTGCAGTTAAAGGAAAAAATCCATGCCCAACATGCCGCCTCTAAAGATAAAGAAAAAACAGCAGAAGCTAAAAAAGTTGTCAAAGCCAACAACACTTTTATCATGGATATGGTCGCCGGAAGACCCATCTTAACTTACCCTTTAGGTGTTGGCGGCCTAAGACTTCGCTATGGACGTACTCGTGTATCTGGGTTTTCTGCTGCAGGGCTGCATCCAGCTACGCTGATGGTGTTGGAAAAATATATTGCTATAGGAACCCAACTGAAAGTAGAACGCCCTGGAAAAGCAGCCACGGTTACCATTTGCGATACTCTCGATGGGCCCATCGTTCGTCTTAAAGATGGTTCTGTTTTGAAGCTTAACACCGAAGAAGAAGCCCGGCAAAACAATTCAGAAGTAGATGAGGTGCTTTTTTTGGGAGATATCATGTTTAATTACGGGGATTTTTCTGAAAACGGACATTACCTTGCTCCAGCAGGATACTGCCCTGAATGGTGGGCGCTGGAACTAGAAAAAGCCCTAAAACAAAAATATGAAAATAAATTATCCTCTGCAGCCAAGGAATTGAAAATAGAACTAGAGCGTTTAGAAAAAATCTTATCTTCTCCTTTGTTCGAATTTCCTTCTTTTGAAGAGTCATTGTCTATGAGCAGTAATCTTTCCATTCCCCTTCATCCAGAATATACTTTCTATTGGAAATTAGTCAGCGCAGAAGACGTTTTGACATTACTACGGTGGTTGAAACAGGGTAAAGTTAAGAAAGATGAAAAAGGAATAAAAAAAATAATTGCACCATATTACCAAAACCAGGAAATTCATCACAAAGGGAAAAAAATATTGGAGTTTCTCGGCGTTCCACACAGCGTCATCAACAAGGAAAATATAATTTTTGAACGGAAAGAATCTTCCGCTCTTGCTATTTGTTTTAACTTTGACGATCAAGCAGGATTAGAAAAAATAGAATTTTCACTCTCTCAGGAAAATCAGGAAAAAGACGGCTTGGAATTGATTAGTAAAATAAGCCCGATACTTCTTCGCGACAAAGCAGGAACCTTCATCGGCGCAAGAATGGGAAGACCGGAAAAAGCAAAAATGAGGCATCTTACCGGCAGCCCACAGGTCTTATTTCCGGTTGGCGACGAAGGAGATCGGCTGCGCAGTTTCCAATCCGCCATGGAAGCAGGTAAAGTGCAAGGTACTTTTCCCACGTTTTTCTGCAATAGCTGCAATAAGGAAATGATTTATCTCAGCTGTGAGGAATGCGGGAAAGAATGCATTAAAAAATATCATTGTAATTATTGCGGAGCTCTAGAAAAAGAAACTTGCCGCCACGGAAAATCTTTTTCTTACAAAAATACCGATCTAGACATAAAGTATTATTTTACTAAAGCCAAAGAAAGGTTAGGAGAAAAACTTCATGCTGACCTGATTAAGGGAGTTCGCAGCACCACCAATAAAAATCACGTCGTAGAACACCTGGCTAAAGGGATTCTTCGAGCTAAACATGAAATTTATGTGAATAAAGAAGGAGCCACCAGATATGATTGCACCGAGCTCCCCATCACTCACTTTAAGCCAAAGGAAATCGGCACTTCAATAGGAAAGCTGCAAGAATTAGGATATCTCAAAGATATTCACGATCAAGAACTTAGTAATGACAACCAGATCCTTGAACTGAAACCACAAGACATCATTCTTCCAGGATTTGATTCGTTGGATGAATCGGCTCCAAAAGTATTGAAAAGAGTTTCCCAATTCATCGACGATCTTTTGGTGCGTTTCTATGGATTAAAACCGTTTTATAATATCCAGAAAGAAGAAGAATTGGCCGGACATTTAGTTGTTGCCCTTGCACCGCACATTTCTGCCGGCCTAGTGGGAAGAATTATTGGTTCTTCCAAAACGCAAGGGTTACTAGCTCATCCTACTTTTCACGCTGGCCTTAGGCGCGATTGTGATGGTGATGAAGCAGCCGTAATGCTGCTGATGGATGCCCTGCTTAATTTCTCGCGGCAATTTCTACCCAACACCCGCGGATCAACTATGGATGCGCCGTTAGTTCTTACGTCTTTCCTTAACCCCACTGAAGTAGATGACCAGGTGCATGGTATAGATGTGGTCTGGAAATATCCCTTAGAAATGTACGAAGCTTCATTAGGATTAAAAAATCCCTGGGAAGTGCGTTACGGGGCAGAAAAGAAAAAAGTAGAACAGCTTTCAGATTGGTTAGGAACAGAAAAACAATATGAGGGTTACGGGTTTACTCACCACGTTGATAATTTCAATAGGGGGATTCAATGTTCGGCCTATAAAATATTACCTTCCATGGAAGAAAAGTTATTTGGGCAGATGGAGATAGCAAAAAAAGTCCGTGCTGTAGATATGGATGATGTGGCCAAATTAGTTATCCAGAAACATTTCCTGCGTGATATTAAAGGCAATTTGCGTAAGTTCTCCATGCAGCAATTTCGCTGTGTCAAATGCAACGACAAATACCGCCGGCCGCCACTCATCAACAAATGCGTCACTTGCGGAGGGAGGTTGATATTTACAATCTCTGAAGGTTCGGTGATTAAATATTTAATACCTTCACTTAAGCTTGCAGAAAAATACGACTTTTCCCCGTACCTGAAGCAGACCTTGGACCTGCTAAAAGAACAGGTTGACCAAATCTTCGGCAAAGAGAAAGAGAAGCAGGTAGGATTGGGAAGTTTTATGAATTGAAAAAGAAAAAAAAAAAAGAAAGAAAAAAATTATTGTTCTATCTGACTAATTTTTATGCTTGGCGGACCAAACTTTTTGCAATGTTCAGTTCCTTTACATCCTTCTGCTGGCAGGCTTGCATCGCAGGTTCTTTTAAAACATTGGAAACCTGTTTCGTAACCGCAATGAAACATTTCCGTATTATGTTCAACTGAAGGGTTCTCAAACAGTGCAGGACACTTGCGTTCGTACAAGTATGCCCCGTAACCAGCATAGTTCATCATAAGGCCGTCTGGATGAAGTTCCGGACTAGGACTAGCATAATATCGAGACCAAAGGCAAGGAGTTTCTGGATCTACGTAACCAGGCGGAGGAAGACTCATCTGATAATAACCCTTGGATTTTTGCATCATAGCTTCATTATTCCATGTAAACGGGCCCTCACCAAAATAGCCCATCGAACAGGCATAATTCCATGCTGTTGGTTCCCCTTCAGGATTTTTCTGAACAGTCCCGCTATCAACAAACAAACCAGAACAAGCATCAAGTTCCTTTATAGGGTTAGCCGCGGTGCTTGGCGCAGCAGGATATTTGTTTCCAGTCTGAAGTTGAATTATTTCAACAAATCCTACTTTTGATTGATCTACTCCGCCATCACTATCATAGCAGCCAACAGTTGCATAATCTGGCTGATCTAAAAATGTTCCAAGAATTTCTTGGCAAGTATCTACTGCTGGATATAATAAAGATTTTTTATAAGTAGTATCAATCACGTGAATCGGGGAGTTCCCTGCACACCGATATCTATCATATTTGATTTCAGTATTACCAAATTCACTACAGTAATGCGTTTTCTTACCAGCATTTTCAGGTTTATTACAAAATTGAGCCGCCTTACCTTCCACACTAGTATCTGCTACGGAAGGAGCTTGTGTTGATAATTTGCCCATTACTGTTTTAATCTGTGTCGTAGGAGCCGTTGATGCGGCTTTTGAAATTCCGTATTTAAGGGTAGACTCCTGCCTTACTGCCTGTCCAGCGAATGCACTATTGCCCTTACTTTCCAAATCAGCTAGCAACTCTTCCCGCTGTTCGGGAGTCAATTTTGCTAATTCCGCTTCCAATTCTTCATCGGTAATCTGCGGAGCGCAAGAAACCAAGAACATAAACATCACTAATAAACTCATAACAACTATTATTTTCTTCATTCATAACACCTCATTTTTTTGAATGTCAGTTATATAACTGTTTCGATTATATAACTGTCTCGATTATATAACTGTTATGGGGATTGATTCTAAAAAAGAAAACTCACTCATTCATTATTTCCGCATGGGGGATCTTATCAATAAAAA
>CAYRMP010000002.1:0-23448 GCA_964425545.1 uncultured Methanosarcinales archaeon
GGAAGAACACCTATGAAAAGCTTCTTAATTATTCAAAGCTAACTTAATACGTACGAAGAAGCGTATGTATTAAGTCTATCTAAAAAGTGCTGGCCTGGCCAAGAGGTCTGTCGTGCTTTGCTGCTCGTAAGAAAAGGTTAAGATGCGAAAATAATCGGAAAAACAGCAATGAGCCGCCAATCAAACAGCGTATTTTCGCCACGACAGACGGACCGCCAAGCACTTTGACCACCTGACTTAATACGTAAGAAGAAGCGGGAGGTCTTGGCTCTAAGTAGATACTCTGCTTACGCAGAAATTGATACATTTTTGTAAAAATTCTACTTGCTTCGCACTCCGTTGCATTCTCGCCTTCGACTCGGGAGATATAATAGGAATTATACTTACTCGCCATTTATTCAACCCAGTAAAATCTCCAGAATAGTCAAACTACCCATTAATATGATAAAAAGAAAAAGTAAAATTTGCCACAATTTTTTCATCTTAGCTTAATTCGCATCCAGTTTTCTCTGCCAATTGCTGCGGAGTAAAGACTGCGCCCATCATACTTCCATCAGCGAATTCCCAGGTGGGATATCCTTCAATCTTCTTGCTGATGCAGATTGCTGTCTGTGCTTTTCCATCCGGTGTTGAACATTCCACATACGGCAATAGCTTCGCAGATTTCCCAAACAACTGCTTCTGCTCTGTGCAGTGAGGGCACCAAAATGCTCCATACAAGGTAACGCCTTTCTCACCCAAGCATTTAGCAAGATTATCGTATTTCCCGGGAGAATTAGCATTAGAATATGTCCATAAACCTAGCAGCACCAAGGTGGCAAGAACACCAGCACACCAATAATACTTTTTTTTAATCATTAATTTTTTCTTAACTAGATTATGCTTCGCCTCTCGATGATGCATTAAACCATCATGAGAACTGAACTCTTTTCCGCAGTCGGTACATTGAACCATTTTATTCCACCTTGCACAGTCAAAAAAGACCGTATCTCTTATAAAACACTGTTAACAATAATCATTTATAAGTGTTGCTAAAAGTTCTATTGGGATTTCAATATTTTTTCTAAAGGAGATAAAAAGAGGTCGAATCTATCCTTCTCTTTGTATGTAGAAGCATTTTCTTTTTTGTCTTTCAGAAAATTAAAAACTTTTTCAGCATAATTAACCCCTTGGAGATAACATTCACCCGGAATGTTATCCTCTTCGTACTCTCTTTCACGGGTTTCCAGCCAGCGGAAATCAGGTTCTGTAAAATCTCCAGTATGGACGGAGGCATAAGTCAATTTTCCAGTTCCGCATTCAAAACAGAACCCGTAAGTCTTAACTTTCCGCACAATCCTCCTTTTATTTCCTCTCTCCTCAGTTCTGCAGTGAAATAAGGAAAGTGTTTTGTATCCCACTTCACCCCCAGTTAAAAGCTCTAAGCGATAAGGAGCATTCTTATCTTCTTTATTAGAGATGTAAAAATCTAAAATTCCCCGCATTTTATTCCTCCCCGAGTTTAATACCGCGCTGCCTGCTGCGGAGCGAAAGGCAGGCAGGTGATTTTAGGATTCTCATTTTATTTTAAAAAACTAAGGATTATATAAAAACGTTTCTTTAGACAATAACATATTTTATATATTTCCGCTGCTTTCAAGGGAAAAAAGAGATTATAATGAAACTAATCATCTTAGGTCTTCCGGGCAGCGGAAAAGGAACAATCTCAGAACGGTTGGTTAAAGATTTCAATCTTCTCCATGTTTCTATAGGCGACTTGCTTCGTAAAGAAGCAAAAAATAATACTGCTTTAGGTAAAAAAATTAGCAGTTATATCAACAAAGGTAATCTGGTTCCGCACCACCTGGCGGTAAGAATTGCCAAAAAGGCCATTAGAAATAAGAAAAATTTCCTTTTTGACGGTTTTCCCCGGTCAATATATCAAGCCAAAGAAATAGAAAACGAAGGCATTGACCTTGCCTTGTATGTATCTGTTCCAGAAAAGGAAGTTATCAAAAGATTATCCGGGCGGCTCCTTGACCCGGTTACGGGAAAAACCTATCATCTAAAATATATGCCTCCGCCTAAAAATATTCTAAAACGATTAGTACACAGAAAAGATGATACTACTAAAGTAATAAAAGAACGATTTAAAATCTACCATCAAGAAACGGAACCGGTGATAAAATACTATCAGAAAAAAGGAATTCTACAAAAGATAGATGGTGTTGGAAAGACGGAAGAAGTATACCATAAAGTTAAGACCATTGTTAAAAAATTAAAATGAAACTCCCTATCGCAGCAGAGCTGCGGGGTATTAACCCAGACGGGAATAAACATCCCAATTAATATTTTCACTCCAACAGCAGCAATGCCCACATCAAAACAATCCCTAACACAAAGAAAGAGATGTGCCAGAAAGATTCCTTCCATCCGCATTCCTTATGTAATTCTGGTATCAATGTTGAACCGGCGATATACACAAAACCTCCTGCAGCGAAAGGGAGGACATACAATACAAATATTTCACTTCGTGCACCGAGAATTAGGCCAAGCACCGCACCGACAACAGCCGTAGCAGCAGAAAGAAAATTGTAAAATAATGCTTTCCACTTGGAAAAACCAGAATATAACAACACCCCAAAATCAGCTATTTCTTGAGGAACTTCATGCAATACGACTGCAAAAGTAGTAGCAATCCCCGTGGGTACGCTTACTAAATATGCTCCGGCAATGACTAATCCGTCTAATAAATTATGTAGCCCATCGCCAAAAAGGGTTAAGATGCCTATTTGCTGCTTATGCACTTTCACGTGCGGCTCGTGATGAAGATGGGAATGTTCATGGGGCATTGCATCACAATGATTAACTGCATGGATCCATTTTTCTAATAGAAAAAAAACTAAGACGCCGCCTAACGCTGAAAAAGACACGCCTAGAGTAAATCCTTGCTCTTCTACTACTTCAGGCAGAAGATGCAAAAATGCTCCACCCATTAAAGTGCCTGCAGAGAGACTTACTAAAATCAAAAGAATTTTATGCAGCCTTTTTTCGCCTAAAGTGAGAGTTATTACACCTATTATTGACACTAAAGAAACTACTACCACGCTCGCTAAGACATATATCGAAGTTAAACCCATAACCACTATTAGAAACAATATCTTTATAAATCTTATTGATTCTCATTCTCAATAAACACCAGAAAATGAAACGCTCCACTCAACAAAAACAACTGATTATGCAGGAAATAACTAATTTCAATTCCTTTTTTAATGCAGAAGAATTATACCAGGAAGCAGTAAAAAGGAATCCAAATATCGGTCTTGCCACCGTATACCGCTTTTTGAATGATCTAACTAAAAATGGAGACATCCACTCCTTCCAATGCAATAGAAAAACATTGTATTCTAACAGCAAGAAGAATCATTGCCATTTCACTTGCGAGAATTGTGGAGAAAGAAAACACATTGACCTCAAAAAATTAGATTTTATGGATGCGCAGGTTGAAGGAGAGGTATGTCATTTCCAAATTGATGTAACAGGTGTTTGCAAGAGATGCATCAACAAGTAAGTGATTATTTTTCTCGAAGTAATCTGCTTAAATCTCAGGAAATAATTCTCTTAATTGCCAGCGTAGCGTAGCTTCCTTTCGGTAAAGTAAAACTAATTTTAAATTTAAATTTTCCTGAGTTTAATTCATCTTTCGCCTTTTTTCCTAATTTCAAATCCTTAACTTCTACGAATACATTTCTTAACCCGCCTTCCAAGGCCAATTCTGGAATCTGTTTGATGATAAAATCAGCATAAAAAATATTTTCTTCTTTCATGATTTTATCGATGATCTCCTGGACTTCTGCATCGTTAAAATCTTCATGGCCAAAACCGATTAAAGGCAGCTGCAGGCCTTTGAATTTTTCCGAGTCAGAGACGAATACAAATACACCGCCGGAATAAGCTGCCTCTTTCAAAACTTTCCCCTTTTGCCCTAGGTAAGTAGCCGCTGTTTTATTCCACAAGTAGCTTTGGTACGCATTCACATACATCCGTAATAATCTTGTTGGCAAGGTTTTCAATGCGCCGACATAATCGGACGGTTTTTGTTCCAAACATTGCTTAACCTTTACCTCATCTACCAGAGATACAGCTTTCGCAAATTCTTTTCTGATGAGATACTGCCCTATTTTGATATTATTAAGAGAAAAACGCTGTTCGTCAAAATAATTCTCCACGCAATTTATTTTTTCTACTTTTTCATCGTCAAGATTCCTGACCACTAATTCAAATTTATTTCCTTGCAAATCGCCTAGAGAAACCGGCTGATTGCCATAACCGTAAAATTCTAAGGAAACACCTTCAATTTTTACTCTATCCACTGATTCTTTTTTAATTCCAGGAAGAGAGATAATCTGTTCAGTTACCGCATGCTTGTCCTTACTTCCGGCAAAACCGATGTCTTTCTCCTTAATCCGTAATTGTCTTGCCAACTCCTTGACTGCATCTAAAGTGTTTCGTTCCTTCTTCTTCATCCAGAAATAAATATATCGGCCTTGCAGCGCAGTTTTAACTGCAGGAACTTCTATCACTACAAAATCTTCAGGTATTTGTTTGAGTTTATACATGTGATTTCCAGTTGTAATCATACACCCTGCCTTCCT
This sequence comes from uncultured Methanosarcinales archaeon, assembly GCA_964425545.1. Lineage (GTDB taxonomy): Archaea > Nanobdellota > Nanobdellia > Woesearchaeales > GW2011-AR9 > JACPIL01. The sequence continues at coordinate 4,635 of CAYRMP010000002.1, forward strand.
GCAGAGCAGAGTCATCAAATCCTTTTGCATAACCTTGCCGGCGCACTAAACGCCACATGACTGCTTCTATATGGGCTTGGGATAAGTGCTTATGGTGAATCTTTCCTTCCTCTTGCACCAGAAGTAAAGTTCGGTTAAGCAAAGTGGTATATAGATCTACTGCTGACTGAGAAACAGTCGGAAAAACTAGAAAACGCAGCGGAATAGCATTCCCTTTTTTAGATTGCGTCTCAGCGATGGTATAAGCTGCAGCGATTTCATGCGCCTGAACATAATAACTTTGGCTGGATTCAGAACTTTCTGCTTTGTTAAAACGTAACTCCCTGAAGATTTTGCTTTCAACACCTAATTCCTTACTAGTAAAACTATAAGGAATGAGATATACGGAAGGCTTTGAAAATTGTACTGGAATACTGCTGATTTTAAAACGATAACGATCATGTTTTCTGGCTCTGGAAGGTGTGCTTACTATGAACGTCCCGCCTTCTGTCGCTGCTCTGGCAGCATGAGTGTATTCGCCGTGTATTACGACTGCAGCACCAGGATACATATTCCCATAAGCCAGGATACGTGCTGCTTCTAACAATTCAACGAAAGGAACACGCCGGGGAACTTTATCCGGCCCTAACTGAGGCCTGAACGAATATCCGCCCATATAAGTATTAAAACTAGTTTGGGGATTTGTAACTGCTTCTTGAAATAAATCACGGGGAGATTTTCCAAATGGACGATAATTATCTAATTCAAAAGTTTCTCCATGCTTCCAAAATTTAGCAAAATCACTTGAATTAGTGTCAAATAATTTTTCAGGGATAACTGCATATTGCTGCGGCTGAAGTTCCTGTAACGCGGCAACAATCTTGTTTTCTAACAAAACCGGTTCTTTTCCTTCTTTAATTTGTGCTGGAGTCGGCCTCTCAAAAAAAAGTTTCTTTTCTTTCATACCTACTATAAAACACAGGTTTATTTTTAAAATATTACTTCTAAATAAACAACCTTAGCATCATCAGCATTATCAAAGAAAACTGCATTTTTACATTCCCGAAAAAAAGTAAACGCGCCGCCGTGATGTTCTTTTATTTTTTCTTCATTGATCTTGATCGCATTAAACCCTTTCCCTTTCTGTTCGATGCCGATAACAAACCCTTTTTTACCCAGCCACAGATGAAAACAGGAGGGTGCTAAAAATTGAGAATAATTCAAACTATTTGAACCGGCTTCATTGAGGAAATAGGCCGCTTCGTCATCCTGATTTTTATCTAACCAATGATGCAAGTCAAATTTGTTAAACAGGATAGCGCCATATTCTTCATTCAGAAGATCAACCACGGCCCATTTGGCATTGCCATATTGTTCTATGACTGCATCTGAAATAACAGGAGTTCTGACTACTTCTGCATCATAGACCGGGAGTTGATGATATTTCAAAGGGCGGATATTCTCCAGAGATTCAGGAATACTTTTTTTAAAATGAAGCACCATGGTTAAACAAAAATTTATTTATTTAATAATTATTGCAAATATTATTTAAACACACTAATTATTTTCTTATTGTCTAATGTCCATGAATATTCAACTTATCCAGCCACTCGAACAAGAAAGCATCGCTCGAGGTATACCAATCATTGGTTCTAAGAAAGGAGCTTGGCTGCTGCAGAAAATACAGCAAACAAAACCACAACGTATTCTCGAATTAGGGACTGCTAACGGTTACAGCGGCTGCCTTCTCGGTAGCGAAGGGGCAGAATTAACAACCATAGAAGTAAATGCTATCATTGCAGAAGAAGCGCGCCAGAATTTCAAAAGGCACGATATTAAGGCAAAAGTCTTGGTTGGCGATGCAGTAGAAATCATCAAAAGATTAGCGAAAGAGAAGACAGAAGATTATGATTTAATTTTCATTGATTTTGCCAAAAAAAAGTATATTGAAGTGTTGGAGCCTTCCATCAAACTAGTTAAAAAAGGCGGTTTCATCATTGCCGACAACATCACTATGGATGGCTGCCAAAATTATAAAGAAGCAGTGCTTAATCATCCGCAATTAAAAACAGAATTAATTCCAATTAGAGATGGTCTCAGTTCCAGTCAGAAGGTTCTGTCACTCCATTCCGACCCAGCCTATTCCTCTTGAAAGACATCACATTTTAATAGGCAGGTTTAAAAAACAGCACTCTCATTCTTAACCTCAAGGACCCGTCGTCTAGCCTGGATTCATCACGAAGGGCAGATAGGACAGCTGCCTCCTAATCTTATGATGAGCTCCTGAGTAATCCTTCTATAGGATGAAGAGAGTTAACTGAAGATGCGTAAGCCGCAAATCGGGAGTTCAAATGGCCAATATCTTAGGCGAGATGGGCGGGCAATGCGTAGGCATAGCCCACCGCGACGATTAGGTATTGCTGTGAAAGTCTCCCCGGGTCCGCTTTTACTTCTCTCCACCAATAATATTTTTAAACTGACCTTCTCTTAATCAGGCATGCCGCCGGTTCTGCCTTATTTAACTGAAGGATCTAGGATATTTCTCAACAGCTGGAAGAATCGTATTTTACCTAAAAAATATCCTGGCGATGCGGAAGACATTTGCGAGCAGATTGTCATTGATTGCTGGAACGGCCGCTATCTGCAGACTTCAACCGGCAATTTCTCCCAATTCTGGACTCGAGACTTAGGATGGTGTACCAAATCGCTCCTCGATCTTCAGCACAAAGATCAAATACATCACAGTTTACGTTATGCTCTCAATCATTTCAAACAGCATAGAAAAATCACTACAGCCATTACACCGGGAGGAGAACCATTTGATTTTCCTACTTATGCCGTAGACTCTTTACCTTGGCTGATCCACAGCATAAAAGCGTCTAAATTTCCGTATTATGCCTTCAAAGATTTTCTTAATAAAGAGATAGAAAAATTTTATGACAAAGTTATTAACCAGCACACTGGTTTAGTCAAGCCTGAAACTCATTTTTCCTCCATTAAAGATTTTGCGGTGAGAAAAAGTTCCTGTTATGATAATTGCATGGTCGCCCTATTAGCAAAAGATCTCAAAGGAATGGATAATCTTCATAATCCATTTGAAAAATATTCTTATCCGGAACTGATCAAACGCCATTTTTGGAACGGAGAATATTTTTATGATGATTTAAGCCAGCAGAAATATGTTGCTGGTGATGCTAACCTTTTTCCGTTTGCACTGGGAATAATTACTGACAGAGAAATGATGCAATCTGCATTGAAAAAAATTCATGAAGCCGGATTAGATGAACCATTTCCACTTAAATATACTGCCGGTAAGGAAAAGATCAATTTCATCTGGCAAGAAAATTTCCTGCACAACTATGAGAATAATGCTCTCTGGATGCATATGGGGCCGTTGTACGTAAAGTTGTTGCAGCAGGTGGATAAAGAACGGGCCAAGATATACAAGGAAAAATATAAGCAACTCATTGAACAGCACCATAACTTCCTGGAAGTATTCAATGAAAAAGGAAAACCTTTCAGTACGCCTTTTTACTATTGTGATTCCGGAATGCTCTGGGCGGCAAATTATTTGACTTTGTAAACAAAAATAACTGGGGGTAATAAAATGAAAACATATCAAAATATAGTTGCATACGGCCCAATTATTGCTGCAGGATTGCTGGGCTGCGACGAAAACACCCAAAGACATACACCTTCGGAACAGCCAAAATACTTTGCTGCTGTGTGCCTATGTTTATTGAATCTGGAATAGCTTTAACTTCTGGAGATTTCGATGGTGATGGAGATCTGGACTTTATTGTGGGAAGCCTAAACTATGACCCAAACCACGATCGCTTTGGTGATTATAGCGGCAAAATGTATCTTTATCTTAATGACGGAAAAGGTAATTTCGCTCTCAAAGAACTCATTCAAAAATAATCATTTCATCTTTAGTTGTTACTATGTCCCCATTATCTATTTTCCACCATAATAATCCTTTAAAACACTTCTTCTCCCACATTTTCCATGTTATCCTTCTCCGTTATCATCCCTGCACATAACGAGGAAAAATATCTCCAAAAGACTATTGACAGCATCAAAAGCCAAACCTTGCAGGATTATGAAATAATTCTAGTTACTAATGGCTGCACTGATAAAACTGAAGAAATTGCCAAAAAAAACATCACTGCAAATACCCGCCACCTTTCTCTGCCGAAACCTAATGTTTCTGTAGCTCGAAATGCCGGCGCATTAAATTCTCAAGGTGATATCTTGGTCTTTCTTGATGCAGACACTCAACTGGCAGCAGATGCGTTGGAAAAGATCAAAGAAGAATTTTCCGAAGAATATGCGGTAGCTACCACTTTAGCAAAACCCGATTCACAAAAAATGACTCATCGTCTTGCGATTTCCTTCAAAAATGTATATCATTATCTTAATCTATACCAAGGCAGCAGCGGAGCGCTTGTTTGCCGGAAGAAAGACTTTCACGCCGTAGGCGGCTACAATCCAGAGATCATTGTGCGAGAACATCGAAAACTTGCTCTCAACTTAAAAAAATTAGGAAAATTTACCTGCATTAACACAACAGCCATAACTTCCATGCGCCGCTACCAGCAATGGGGTCTGTTTAAAGTAAGTTCCTTCTGGGCAAAAAAATGGCTGCAGGATAAATCTGGAAAATTAAAAGAAAGTTCTTATGAGATAATTCGCTGACTATTTACTTATTTACTACTCTACTTATTTATTATTATTATTATTATTATTATAGCAAATCACTTTAATAATCGTAACTTTGTTCCTAACAAATAAGCGATTTGCTTATTAGGAAATAACTTACACTCATTTCAAAACATACGAGAATTAAGGTTATTTCCTATAAGTTCAAAATTGACAATTAATATAAATTAATATAATCAACAATTCAGCTGATTTGTTCCTTGTTCTAAACAGCTTATTTTGTTATCGACAACATCATAGAAATTGATTTGGGGATTATCTACTTTCACTTTACAGCAGATGCTTTTAGCGGTATTTTTTACCAATGTATCGTATTTAGCCTGAACTTCGCCGACTTCTGTTTCTTTGCCGGCAAGAGAACTTTCACAAACGGTTTTTTCCTGTTCTAAAGCAGCAGTTTTTTCCGTTACTAATTGATCAATCGTTTTCTCAGTTTCACTTTTAACAATTGCAACTTCTGTTTCTTTCTCAGCAACTTGCTTTTGCGCTGCTTCAACATTCAATTTGATTCTTTCTAATTCCACTTTACATTTGATAAGTTCATCGGATTTTTGATCTACTTGTGCCATCAAAGCTCCAGTAAATGTAGAATAGGAAGAAAGATTTGTTCTAGTCACTTCCAAGTCTCTGTTTAACTGCTGCATATTTTGAGCGTAATCTTGCACCGTAAGATTGGAAGCTTCTGCCCGCTGGTAGATGCCATACCCCAATATTGCTGGACGAACCACAAAAATAGTCAACACTATTAAGCCTACCGCGACAACAAGAATTGCAGTAAGGTTTACTTTCTTTTTTTTTGCTGGATTAGATTGATTTGCTTGGTTAGGAGCAACGATAAAATCCATCTCTTTTTTATCCATAAATTAAAAAGAGTATTATTACTTATTTAAAGCTTACGATTACAGAAGGCTCTGTCCGAAAAACAGCTTGCCGTGCCGATTACTTTACAGTGTACAGAAAAGAAGTATTTATTAAGCAATTCTCGTTTTAATTTAAAATGATTATCACTATTTCTGGCGTTCCGGGCAGCGGTAAAAGTACTGCCGCAGAGATGCTGGTAAAAAAATTGAAAGCTGAAAGAATTTGTGTTGGGGGAATCCGCCGAGAACTTGCCAGGGAGAAAGGTATGACCTTACAGGAACTCAACCAATATGCAGCCACTCATCCGGAAACAGACGTAAACGTAGACAAGATGGCTGCTGCTAACGCCAGAGAATTAGAACAAAAAGGAGCAATTGTTATAGTAGAGGGAAGAACCCAATTTCATTTTCTACCGGAATCTGTAAAAATTTATATCAAAGTAAATCCGGAGGAGGGAGCAAAACGCATCTGGAAAGATTTACAAAACAAAACTATCCAAGAAAAAAGGAACGAGGGAAGCATTTCTTCTTTTGAAGCCATGAAAAAAAGAATTCATGAACGAGAAGAAGAAGATGCCGCGCGATACAAAAAATATTATAATATAGATCATAGAAACGAATCACAATACGATTTAATTATCGATACTACTTTCATTACTCCGGAACAAGCAGTAGAAAAGATTATTTCTTTCATCACCTCGCGGAAAAATCTAAAGGTAAGACCATGAAACGACCTATTTTGTTGCTGGCATCTGCGGCCCTGAATCCTTGCTGGGCTGCGGTGAGACAAGATTCCCCCCATTGACTTGTTTAAAGTGGGTCATTCTGAAGTTAAAGATTTGTAAATCGAAACATTTTTTCTATTTGAATGATGCTTGATATTTCTAGACAAGTTTAAAAAGAAACAACCAAAAGCGATAATTATGACCGAAAACTTAGAAGAAAGATTACGTCTTTGCAGCGCTAGATTTAATCATCCTGATAAAGCATATCCTCTTCTAAAACTTGCTGCTGAACAAGGAAGGTTTCAAGACATAGAAACACAAGTTCCAATCTTACATGCTAAAAAAAATAAAAAAACCGGTGAAAAGGCAATATTGAGTATAGAGTTATTGAGGGATTATGTACTTCAGGGAATTCCCTTTAATCAAATAGTTAGTCGTCGCTTTTGAGCTCTAACTATGCCTCTCAAACTTATGGGAACGGGAATAAAGTAAGAGGCGATCTTTTACATTATCTAACAACTGCTGTTAAGATGTAGGGAAAGCAAACAATTCCTATTTAAAATTCTAAAAAACACAAAACAATAAATTTTATAAACTACTTCTCAAAATAAGCTGACATGAACGAGAAAATAAAAATTCATGATTTTATTGAAATTGATTACACCGGTAAGCTTACTGATGGTACGGTCTTTGATACCACTAATGAAAATGTAGCTAAAGATAAGCATCTTCATGCCCAGAACCATAAATATAAACCGGCAGTTATCTGTGTCGGCGAAAGGCAGATTATCCCTGGATTGGATGTTCAATTAGTGGAAAAAGAGCTGGGAAAAGAATATACTGTTACTTTACCGCCAGAAAAAGCTTTTGGTAAACGAGATATTAAACTGATTAAAATTGTTCCCATGGACCTGTTCCAACAACATAATGTTCGACCACAGCCCGGTCTCCAGGTAGATTTTGATGGTGAAAAGGGCATTGTCACCAGAGTTTCCGGAGGAAGAGTAATGGTCAACTTTAATCATTCTTTAGCAGGAAAGGAAGTAGTATATACTTACAAAGTACTGCGAAAAGTTACTGACCAGAAAGAAAAAGTTAGCACATTATTATCTGCTTTATTGCGGCTTCCCGCTGACGCTATGAAAATTGAAGTAAAGGATAATGCTGCAACGGTTACTATCCCCGGTGAATTGCCGACACAAATCAGCACCATTCTCGCTCAGAAATTGATATCGTTGACCGGGTTAAAGGATATCTTCTTTAAGCACGAAGAAGCACAGAAAGAACACCAGAATCACTAGACTAGTTCTCAGTGCAATAATCTTTATAAATTCCAGACCACCTAAATTTTTAGAAAAAGGTGAGGGACATGGGTAATTATAGAGAAGATTTTCATGCTGAACAGATTTCTCATAAAAAGGCAAATGCTGAAATAGATGAAGAACTGCAACGTTTGATTGCGGGGCATAAGACTAGAATAAAAGTAATCGGTTGCGGCGGTGCCGGTAATAACACCATCAACCGTATTTCTGAAATAGGCATTAAGGGAGTGGAAACTATTGCCATGAATACTGATGCTCAAGACCTTCTCTATACCAGCGCAGATAAAAAATTGCTTATCGGAAAACAGCTAACCCAAGGTTTAGGAGCCGGATCTAATCCTAAAGTGGGGGAGGAAGCTGCTAAAGAAAATGAATCAGATATCAAAAAGCTTCTAGAGGGCGCTGATATGGTCTTTATCACCTGCGGTATGGGCGGAGGAACGGGAACAGGAAGCGCCCCTTATGTGGCTCAGACCGCAAAAAAGATGGGTATACTCAGTGTAGGAATAATAACTATGCCTTTCAGTATGGAAGGATCGCACCGTTTTGAAAATGCCATGATTGGCTTAGAAAAGATGGAACAAAGCATAAATACGCTTATTGTCATCCCTAACGAAAAATTGCTGGAACTGGCCCCACATTTACCTTTGCAGACTGCCTTTAAGGTAGCTGATGAAATTTTAACTAATGCAGTTAAAGGAAGAGCTGAATTAGTCACCAGGACGGGATTAGTCAATCTTGATTTTGATGATGTTAAAACCATCATGGGTCAAGGAGGAGTTGCCCTTATTGGTGTAGGTGAATCTGATGCCGAAAACCGGGCAGATGAATCTGTGCAGAAAGCTTTAGATAATCCCCTTATTGATGTAGATATTTCTAATGCTACTGGAGCTTTGATCAATATTTCCGGAGGAGAAAATTTGACTCTGGATGAAGCACGGCGCATTGTAGAAACCGTTTCCGGCAGCCTAGACCCTAAAGCAAAGATTATTTGGGGAGCGCAAATTTACAAAGATTTGGAAAGAACTATTCGTACTATGGTAATCATTACCGGTGTCAGTTCTGAGCAGATTTTTGGTGAGGAGAACACCTATTTTGGTCAGAAGAAGGAAGAACTGGAATCTGAGCTGGGAATCGATTTTATGGGATAAAGGCAGTTGTCACTTTTAAGGAGTAAAGTTTATAAACTAATCAGTATTCTAGAACTTATGGAAAAAGAAGGGAAGGCGTATGGATTTTTTTATTGTGATGCTTCAAAAAAACAGATTGAAGTAGAATTACCTGCAATTAGAAATTCTGCTCAAACACCATCTCAATTAGAACTTACTTTGACTGAAGGAGTGGATGGGATTAAAGGAGATAATAACTTAGTGGCTCTTGCTCAACAAGCTAAACAAGAAGGAATGAGATATGTATTGGAAGCAAAATACCAAGGTGCGACAAATAAAGCTACCGCCAATGAATTAGGTGATATTCTTAATCAAGCATACCAATCTCCTCTCTACCAAGCAGGAGAACCTTTCAGTGGTGCTGTGCTGTACGAGCAGGACGGAAAATATCTTTTCAAAGAATAAGCTTTTTTATCCGCAATCTTTATAAATCAAAGCCTTGTTTTCTTGCTGATGGAAATACAGGACACTAAGACGCAAAAAGTAAAAAGATTCATAACTGAATCCATGCGTGTGCTTCGTGTCACTAAAAAACCATCTAAAGAAGAATACAAAAGCATTGTAAAGGTAACCAGCTTGGGTATCGCAGTTATCGGCGCAGTGGGCTTTATTATCTTCCTGGGGAAACAACTTTTATTTTAACCATGTCAACGCAAATATACGGATTAAGGACAGCAGCAAATAGAGAAGATCAGGTAGTAGACTATCTTATTTCTAAGCTTCAAAAACAACCCACCACGGGAATAATTGCCGTGATAAGACCACATGGCATGAGAGGTTACATCTTTATTGAAGCCACTTCAAAAGGAGACGCAGAAGCTACTTTGCAAGGCGTTCCTTATGCCCGCGGATTATTGGCGCATGAAATCCCTTATGCAGAGATTGAACATATGCTCGAGCAAGTTAAAATTGAAATGAATATCCGCAAAAATGACATCGTAGAAATCATTTCCGGTCCATTCAAGAGAGAAAACGCCAAGGTTATCAGAATAAATAAACAGAAAGAAGAGATAGTGGTTGAATTATTGGAAGCAGCCGTACCTATCCCCATTACTGTAAAGATGGACGCAGTTAAAGTAATCAGGCGCGAAGAAGATGCTCCTGAAGAGAAGGAAGAATAAATTTACTTGTTTTTGATTTTTCATAAAGTATGAACTAAAGAAAAATGCTTTTTTATTTTTCTCGTTTCTAGTTTTCAAATTTTATTTGAACAGTAAATATTATTTCATTCAATCTGTACGTGGATGCACATCGTAAGTAAATTTATATTTAGCCTTACATCTGTCCATAATTCCTCTTAATTCTTCCACACCAATATCTCCTATAACAAAGAGCCTCGTATCCATCTTAGAATTAGTATTTTTATCGCTTTGAACTGCTGCTCCCTTGCCACGGGCTTTAACATAACTACGGATTATGCCTGAAACAGAATTGATCACCTCACGATCAACTATTCTATTAACTACGATTATGAATCTTCTTCTTTTCTTTAGTTCTTCTTCTAGACGTTCAACTGAAGTAAGGACTTTCGAAGAAAAATATTCCTGCAATAGGCCTTCAGAATTACTTGGAGAATCAAAAGTACTTCTGATATCACAACGATCTTTTATTGTATTCTCCATCAGGGAGATATACAATCCCCTATCAGAAGGTGGAATGATTGCTGCAGGATAGCCTTTTTGATGTAAATAAAAATTATGCACTAAGCGTGCTGCCCGTCCATTCCCGTCAACATAAGGATGAATTCGCACTAATTCAATATGAGCTTCGGCGGCACGTATAATTGGATGAATCTTTTCTATCTGTAAACGAAAAATAAGATTATCGATATGATATGCTATTTTTTCTGCTTCTGGAGCTAAAAATGGTCCAAATTGTACAAGACTATTCCTAAAATAAGAAGCAGTATTCGTCGCTGGTTCAATAACGTGACCCAATCCTGCCAATGTACTGACTGAGAGATCATACTTTTGCAAATACTGCCACCCTTCTTTGATATGCCTTAATGCTTCCTTTTCTGCCTGTTCATTTTGTTGCTTTCTTTTAGTCTCTCCCAGCAATTCCAAACTGAATGAGTGTTTTGCTGCTTCCTTATGAAGAGCTACATCTGCTTCAGTATGAATTCTGCTAGAATATTCTGGATGAGCATTAATTCTACTTACTATCTCATCAATCCTCTTAATTGTTTTTGTGTTCATAATAAGACAATAATAGAAACACTACTTATAAATTTATCGGAGAAACAGTAACTGGGGAGGGGTAACACTTACGAGTCAACCATCTCTATTTCAATATTAAGTCCCTCAGGTATAGGGACTCTCATCACTAATCGTAAAGTTCTTTCATCGGCGCTTAAATCAATCATGCGCTTATGAACTCTCATTTCATAACGTTCCCAAGAGGCTTTTCCTTCACCACAGGGAGACTTTCTGGTAGTAATCTTTAATTTTTTAGTAGGTAAAGGAATCGGACCGTATAATTTTACTCCGGTCTTATCAGAAATCTCTTTAATGTCAGAACACACTTTATTCAAACGGCCTATATCCGTACTAGCTAATTTTATTCGTGCGCGTTGGGTCATAGTCATTTACAGACACAATAAACATAGCATGTTTACCGTGCTTATTTTTTGTTATTTTTTTTTTTCTAATAGTAAATTAAGATGTAAAAAGTAAATTTAAAAAATAAACTTACATCTGTTTCTTTACAACATCCATACACATGCCAGCTGCTACAGTGACTCCTGAGTCACGGATAGCAAATCTGGACATCTGCGGAATTACACTGTGTTTTTCAATAACCAGTGGCTGCATAGGTTTTAAGCGAACTACTGCAGCATCTCCATTTCTCAAGATGTCTTTATTCTCAGTAACCTCTGCTCCAGTTGCTGGATTAATTTTCTTGATGATTTCTACAAATTGGCATGCTACTTGTGCAGTGTGAATGTGGAATACTGGTGTGTATCCAACAGTAACAACGCTTGGATGCTGCATAATTACTACTTGCGCAGTAAATTCAGTCGCAACAGTAGGAACATTGTCAGCGTGACCTAGAACGTCTCCGCGAGCAATGTCTTTCTTAGCAATACCTCTTACGTTGAATCCAACGTTGTCACCAGGCAAGGCTTCAGGAACAACTTCGTGGTGCATTTCGATGGTCTTAACTTCTCCACCAATACCTTTTCCTTCACGGCCAGGTACAACCATTACTTTGTCTCCGATTTTCATAACTCCCGTTTCAACTCTTCCTACAGGAACTACACCGATACCAGTGATATTGTAAACGTCCTGGATAGGTAATCTTAAAGGCAAGTTAGTTGGTTTTTGAGGGACATCAAACTTGTTGATAGCGTCTAACAAAGTATCTCCGGTCCACCAAGGCATCTTATCTGGTTTCTTAGTAATATTCTCACCAGGCAAGGAAGCTATAGGCAAGAAGCGAACTTGGTCAACTTTCCAGCCTGCTTGAGCTGCATGTTTCTTTACTTCCTCAACTACTTCTTTATAACGTGATTCTTTGTGATCTACTCCTGAAATATCCATCTTGTTGACTGCAACAATAAGCTGGCCTACTCCGAAGATTTTACTTAATCTCAAGTGTTCGATAGTTTGCGCATTAACTCCGTCGTTAGCTGCAACTACTAATACTGCACAGTCTGCCTGAGAAGCTCCGGTGATCATGTTCTTGATGAAGTCTCTGTGGCCAGGTGCATCTATGATAGTAAAAGAATATTTAGTTGTTTCAAACTTTTTGTGGGATAAGTCAATAGTTACCCCTCTTTCCTGCTCTTCCTTAAGAGTGTCCATGACGAAAGCGAATTCAAATCCTTTTTTACCCAGCTGTTCTGCTTTCTCCTTAAGCTTCCGCATATTTTGTTCGTCAACGTTACCGCTGTCGTAAAGCAATCGTCCGACAGTGGTAGATTTACCGTGGTCTACGTGACCGATGAATACAAGGTTGATATGTTCTTTTGTTCTTGCCATAGTGATATTCCTCCGTTTTTCTCTCGAGTATCTCGATTAATATAAACGTAGGACTACTTTTTTAGGGTTATTTATAAAGATTTCGGTGCAAATGGTCAATATGAAACTTCTAGCGACTTTTCTGTGAAAATCACAAGAAAAACTGACCATCGACGTTAAACTTAAATTTAATTAAGTTGTTATCGTCCATATAATTAAAAAACATTATTGGAAAAATGGTGAAGAGATTGCAAGAGATAATAAGATTATTTAAAAAAAAATATTTATTAAAAAAATTATTTAATGATCATTCAAAAACTTCCAACACTCGAGCAGAAATCTTTGCTTTGCCGCCGGTAGGGTAAGCTACTTCTTTGCTGCAGACTAAACAGGTTACGATATTAGAAGCATTGCCGAAGATAACTTGTTCATTCTTGCATTTAGCACAGCGGACTTTGATAAATTTGCTTTTTGGATTTGCCATTAAAGTATTCATCTATACCAGCTCCACTTTCTTAGCTCTCATGCCTTTGCTTTGAGAACTTGTTTTTTTACAGACGACACAAGTGTAACGTAAATCTGTCTTCTTAGTGCTTTTAGCACCAGTGCGTTTAAATTTAGTTACAGCAGGTTTTGAATATCTGCCTAGGTTCCCTGTACCCCGAGCAGCTCCCCTTAATCTAGCTCGATATTTTGAACCTCGGCTTAAAGAACTGGGGGCTTTCTTCTTATTTTGAGCAACTTTCTGATCGGTATGTTTTCTGCAGAATCGGCAGAATTTCTTAATAGTCTTAGGAATTTTCATTTTGGTTTACCTTAAAATGAAAGCTTGAAAATGCGTTAACATTTTCATTGTTTTCATATTTGAGCTTTAGAAAGGGGGTTATTTAAAAAGATTTCGTATTTCTTGGGAGATTACAACAACGATAGTTTACTTGTTACCAAATCTATCTTCTGTTCTTCTTCAGGTCCAATAGCTCCGCAGGTCTTGGTTCCCGGCGCGACAACTGTTCTGCCGGCATCGGTAATCAATGCTGTCGTTAAACCTTCATCTTTAGCTTTCTGCAGATACAATAACAGTTCTTTTTCATCTTTCACTTTGAGAACTATTTTGGGCATACCTTGCTTCCGCCAGGCAGATACTTTCTTATCTGAAGATTTTAGAACTGCTTCTACAGCCGCATGGCTGCATTGCGCAGAAAGTTTTCCTTTAGGCAGATTTAGGTCTTGACGTACGAGAATAACTTGTTTGTAATCCATTAACAGCAGAAAGAAATGGAATTATAAAAACCTTCGGGTTTTTAATCTGCTTTGGCAGATAAAAAGACATTGATTTAAGACCGACACTAAGTTTGATACAGTTACTTAAAAGAAAGGGAATGAGATTTATGGGGAAGATATTGCATCTCTTCTGTGAATCGAGTTGAAAAATGTTCATAAAACTTAACCGCTTCAATGATTTCACCTATCGTATATCCTACAAATACACCATCGGTTAAAACATTTATTAAAATGCTAGGGAAACTAGATTTTGTCTTTGGAAAGGAATATAGAGGAGAAAAATTTATTTCTAGGTCATAACTGCCGATAATCCCACGCACTATATCGCAGCATTGCTCAAAGGTTGGTTTTCCATCCATAAAACTTTTTGCCATAAAGAAATGGTTAGCCTTAGACACTGGATTAGGTCCTTCAACGAGATCTCCTAATTCACATACAAAATCTAAAGGCATTTCCCGGTCGGAGACGATTTCAATGATTGAAGGAGAGGAACGAGTAATCCTTTTTTCGTCATCATATCCGCATTTATACAAAATATCCGTCTCTGGTGCTGCGCTGCGATACACGCTACCCTGCCTAGAACGTTGCTGAGTAAGAAAATCATCTAAACAAGATTCAATTTCATCAACTTTTTTTATTTTTCTTCTGGGATTTGCAATTTTGTAGTAATGTGGCATTTTAGATTAGAGAATATTAAGTAGTTTATGTGGTCTGGTTAGTTCCTATTTCATTGCTTTCCATTCATTATCAAACAATTTACCAAAATAATCTACAAAGTAAGGGGCTTCTACCCAGACTGCGCAGTCATAACTCTTATGCACTTTCTGGTCGTCAGTCAGAAATAAAAGTAAATCTTTTCCATCTACCATGCAAAAACGAGTAGTATTGTTTTTACTGGTTTTGACTTTAGCAAATTGTGAGAAGTTTTCGATAAGTTCTTTATCGGTATTAGAAGGAACCACAATCTGCACTGATACTCCTGCTTTAGCAGCCTTGCGCAGATGACTTGAAAAAAATTCGTGTTTTCTGGCTAATCCTTGAGTGGAAGTCATTAAAATAATATTTTTCTTGGCGTTCTTGAACATAAAAAAAAGATGCTCGTATACTTTGTCGCGTCCACGGAAAGAACCAGATCTATCAGTTGGATCTACTAAAGTAACACCTTCAGTATGAAGTAAATTTAATTGTTCTAAAACATCGGAATCTCTCAGTTGGGAGAGCATCTTACTGCGCTCTTCTGCCTCTTCAGATACTTTTTTCTTGACTCTTTCAATAACTTCTGAGGGAGCAACAGCTAAATATTTTATTGGTTTTCCAACTTTTACCACAATAAATCCTTTTTTTTCTAAAGATTCTAGAACGTCATAAGCTCTGGAACGTGGAACGTTAGAGATGTCTGATAATTCTCCTGCAGTAGAAACGCCTCTTGAAAGAAGAGCAATCCATAATTTTCTTTCGTAGGAATTCAAACCGAAATCCTTTAATCGTTCTAAAAATTCCTTTTGGACAATCATATTTTTTGCTTTCCCCCATGGCTATAAGCCGTATAACACCCAGAATGCCTCTGCTTTATAAAACTTTTGCATTTTAGTACTATTGAGTAGTTATAGTAAAGGGGCGAAGGAATCTTAATTATAGAGAAGTTTGAATAATTCATAAAACTTCTCTAAGAGACTGTGAAATGGCGGAATTTTAGCTTTAAATAAAAATTTAATATCATCGAAAATTCCTTTTTTCAAAGTTCTCTATAGTAATTGTGAATTCTTTTCGAATATTTGTTCACAATTACTAATAGCAAATCCGTATAAAAATATTCGAATATTTGACACATCAGCTATATTCATCGACTGTAAACAATCTGCTATCTTTCACTTTAAACAATCCTATTCTTGCGCCTGCATCCAGCCAGCCATGTGCATAATTAAGCGCGGCGAAAGCAAGAACTGCATCTTTCTTTGTATTCAGAAAATAATCTGCGTCTTCAACGTAGCGGGAAGCCATGTCAAAAAAATCTTCGGCTTGCGCTTTTCGCGAAGTATCGAGAGCAGATTTAGCCTTATGAAGAGCTTCTCTGGTGATAGAAAAGTATTTCTCCAGTTTTTCTGAAGTAATGGTGTTATTAATGCTATTATTCATCGTAAGTGTAGTTGACATATAGAAAAAATATAAAAATTATTTTGCCTTGGGCCTTTTTACGGTGATAGGTAAAACACCTTGTTCGTATTCCAGTAAAGCAATCTCCAAAGGGTCGTAACGCATCTTTGCTAATTCTTCCTGATTTAATTTTATCAGGAAAGGTGCACCCATAGATAATTGCAAAGCTCTAGAGCCAATCATGCGGGCTTTTTCATACTTGGTGTATTCTAACTCTTCTTCGATGTGTTGTTTTTTTGCCATTTTGTAGGTTTAGTCTGGTTGTTTATTTCTTACGTTTTAATGTTTAAGAGCTTTGGTAAGCTCTTTTCTTAAAAAGCCCGATTTTTCCAAAGCCAAATCGACCATCTTTCCGATTTCGTCAATAGTCAGAGGCATATCTCCTCCCTTCTGTAATGCAGAGATAGTACCTTTGGAATCTGAACCGACAGTTAATCGCGCTTCGTACGCTTTTTCTTCTTCGTTGGTTGGATCAACTAACAAAGCGCCGCCATTCATTTTATAGATAGTGACGGGTAATGGTTTCTTAGTTAATGGCAATGACTTATCAGTTTTTTGTTTGTAGTCGATAGCTCCTGTTTCTGGATCTACTACGGGAAATTTAGCAGTTTTCAATGCTGCAAGAACAGCTAATCCTGCTACATCTAAAAGATTTCCGCCGTCGTTGATGCTGATGATATCTACTATAACGAACCAGGCTTTTTCTCCCGGCTCGATGCAGAGTTTCTTCAGATCAATTGCTTTTGCTTCACGGATGCCGCGATCAACTACTCTGGCTAATTCCACTGCTTTCATGCCTGGCGGACCGGTTTCGAATTCAGAGCTGGCGATAGGAGATAATTCTGCATTAACCATAATGCCTCCTTCATCAGAAGTATCGTTGTACGGCTTCTCGATAGAAAGCTTTACTCCTGCCATTACTACGGTTTCACCTACTTGAACTCGAGCAGAACCTTCTGCGGTCCAAGAGATGTTGGTTTCGATCAAAATAGGTTGACGAAATTCTGTTAAATTACGGTTATCCAACCGTTTATTTTCTTTCGCTAATTCTGCGATGGTTTCTTTATTGACTATCATTTTTACCCTCGTTCTTATCTACAGCATATTTTTCTTTTAATGCTTTGACTTGTAATTGGTATACTTTTTCTGTGGCTGCTTTTGCTAATTCCAATGCTTTGATCAAATCTGCCTTAGAAATTTCTCCATCCATTTGCAGGAGAGAAATTTCTTTGGTATTGTGCAGCATCGCTACAGGAATGTCTGATACGATGGCAGGATAGGATTCTTCATTGTAATTCAAATCTGCTACTACTAGACCATCAACTTGTCCTACCGCAACAGAACTTACCATGTCTTTCATAGGAATTCCTGCGTCTGCTAAAGCAATACACGCAGCAGAGATAGCTGCACATCTAGTTCCTGCATCGGTCTGTGGAAGCTCCACAAAAATATCTACTACTGAATTAGGAAATGCAGACAAGTCCACTACTGGAGCAAGTGATTGCTCCATAACCATGGAAATTTCTTGAGCACGACGGCTTCTTCCAGGCTTAATACGTTCTCCTGAACCTGAGAAAGGCATCATAGTGTAGTGGCAGCGCAAGATTCCGTGCTTAGGATTAGCCATGAAGCGAGGAACTACTTCCCGCGGACCATATACACCAGCAATAGCCCAGGTCTTTCCAATCTTAAATGAAGCAGAACCATTAGCATTCTTAACAACTCCTGCTTTTGCTTCCATAGTACGAAGCTCGTCGATTTTACGACCATCTACTCGTTTAGTATAAACCATTTTATGCACTCTCCCCTAGGAATTTTTCCATTTTTTCAGTTAATCCTTCCAAGTGGGATTTTGCTTCAATAAGCTTGATTGCTTTTTCGGCTTTTAATTCTCCTTCCGGAGTTCCTTTAATCCAGATTAAACCGTTCTGACCGACAGTTATATCGCAGCCAGTTTTATCTTTAACCAAAGTAATCATACTGCCTTGTCTTCCTATTACTCGTGGAACTTTTTGGCTGTTGATGCAGATAATTCTGCCGCCGCTGATTTTACGTAAACCTGGTTCCTTCATGGTCAAATCGATAAGATTTTGTGAAGTAACATTGACAATTTTAACTACGGCGTAATCTCCTATGGCCAATATTTGGCTCAGATCTTCCTCTTTCTTGACGAATCGAGTGGTAGCATCTCTGACATTAAGCATAGCAGAATAAGCTGTAGAAGTATCAAAACGCCAGCCGCTGATGGTAATATCCATAACTCTGGCAATTATTTTATCTTCCGTCTTAGGCAAGTAAGGTCCAGACAAAGGAGTAATTTTAATTACTCTTCCAGAAACTGAAACCAATCCTAAAACTTTAGAATAAATTTGATCTTTTTCTCTATAAGCGTTGTCACCTGGTAAAAAATCCATGCCTTTAGCAAGGGCTTCTCCAGGAATAACCACACTTCTTTCTTGTACTAATAGTTCACTCATTTTTATTGTTCATTCGTGCTGGTATGATAAGCGTGGGCACGAATCCTCCGTTATTTTTCTCACGCAGAAGCTTTGATTGAGGTTTTATTTAAAAATTTATTGGTGAATTGTAAGTAATATGTCTGGTTTATCTTTCTTAAGTACTCCTAAAAAAATTTAACTG
>CAYRMP010000003.1:0-6650 GCA_964425545.1 uncultured Methanosarcinales archaeon
TAGCTGAGAAACAGTTATTTTAATTGCTCCTTCTCTAGTAAGAGAAAAATGTGTTTCCGGTTTGTTTTTCAAAGAATATGCTTCAAAAAGACCTTCCTTAACAACCAATGCATAAGGTGTTTTTGTGGTAACCAGATGTTGAACTGCTTTCTGAATAACCGTTTTTAATTCCTCTTCATTCTCAGGAATAATGCTATAAGGTACTTCTAATACATCTAATAGCGGTAAAGTAATTCTCCCCATTTTGAGATGTTGGGGTTCATCTTTTATACCCGGAGCAGCTCGCCAACCAATGAGCAAAAGAAGAGGCAGAGAATAAATTCCCTTGTCTGTAAGTGAAGTTAGAGGATTAATACAGTTACCCAATCCGGAATTCTGCAGATAAACTACCCCTATTTTTCCTGTTGCTAAATGATAACCAGCAACTAAAGCTACAGCATTACCTTCATTGGCTGCAACGGGGTGATTTTTTAGCGACGTATTATCCGTAACATACGCGCAGAACTCTTTCAGCAGGGAATCCGGCACTCCGGCAAAAAAAGTAAGTTCATGCTGTTTTAACAAATCAAAAAAATATCCTGGTGAAATCATTTAAACAAATAAAGTTGTATCTTTTATAAAAGTGATGAAAGAAAAGACCCTGAAGAAAAAGTCGCCACTTTGGCTAAGAAGAGTATGAAATGAAGAAGGTGCTTATTATAAATCTCTTTCTTTTCTAATTGTACCTAATTCCAGGCTTCAACCAATAAATAGCCCCCGCCTTAAGACGCAAGAAATACAACGGCAATTGTATTTCTGCGCAGAAAAATGATATTCTTCGGTTCTCTTGCGAACAATACAAGCGATTAAAACACATTATTGTGTCAAGTGGTCGCTCCTCAAGTCACTCCGTTCGTGACTTTCCTAACGGAAAGCTCCGGGAATGACGCATTACAATTATAGGAGCAAAAGAGTGAGTGGCTGTGGCATTTATTTTTGGATGAAGCCCTAATTAATGAAAGACCCATATAACGTATAAATAATGCGGGTCTTTCAAACTTTAGTTGAGGCTAAACTAATATGCGAAACTATTGTCCTCAACTAAATTTTAGAAAAATTTATATAAAATCCTCCTTCAGTGATAAGCTTATGGCTTTAATCAATGCCGACGAAGCTTACAAACTGGTACAAAAATTAGCTTATGATAATAAAGACAATTTTAACAAATTTGAACCTTTTTTTGACCATTCTTACATGACTGCTGCGATAGCAAGAGATGTTGCTGAAAGATTAGGTTTAAATCCTGAAGAAGCGTATATTGCTGGAATGCTTCATGACGTGGGAAAATGTTTTACTACCGACAAAAAAACAAGAACTTTCCATGAAATTATTGGGGCGAGATATATTGCAGAAAGGGGCCTTATTTGGGGAATATCCGATTCACAAGAACAATGTTATAAATTAGCACAAATAGCAAGATCACATGGTATTGTTTCTGAACAATTCCAACTGGCAAGACAAGGTGAACCTTCACTTCAGCAATGGTTGCCTGGTTTAGAAGACACAAACCCCGAACTTTTATTACCTAAAACTTGGGAAGAAATTATTATAACCTATGCGGATTTAAGGAATATAGAATTAAAAGAAGTTTCATTCGAATACAGACTTGCAGATATTGAAGAGAGAGATAGAAAAACATGCAATCCCCGTCTTCGAGCTATTGAAATAGCCAAACCACGTTTATTGCAAATCAAAGAAGATATAGAATATGCCCTACAAGAATCCCTGAACGGAAAAGTTGATTTATCAAAACATCCTAAGTTCTGGTAAATTAATAAATATCTCTTTTTATAATTAAATTTGTTGTTTTTGTAATCAGACAACTTATATGTTTACAAAATAAACTATAGTATCCGGATATTATTTCCCGTCGATAGATAGATTAGTTTCATTTTATTAAGCCTCCGCTCTCATTTTTCCGGTGTATTGTCCAGATAAGTTTTGGTCGGGTTAGTTTCATAAACCAAAAAAACAGGTTGTAGGGAAATATTTTAAGGATAACACAAAACCTAAAAAAAATCATAATGCTTAAAAATCATCGCCCCCTAATCTTATCGATGAGAATAGCCTTAATTACCAGAAAATCAAACGTAACCAAGGAATCTGCCCATATTACTGCGAATAGTTTCGCTGCAGAGTTATCCAAATTTTGTGAAGTTACGTTCATTTCCAGTAAAAAGGTGAGAGAGCTGTTGTTGAAGATAAAATCACAATCAACAGAATTTGATATCATCCATAATTTCAGCGCTTCGCCATTGTTTGTGTTTAAAACCATCCTTGCCAAAAAACATCACAAAAATGCGAAAACAGTTCACACTCTCAAATCATATTCTCGTTCAGTATTAGGTTCATTATATCTTTCCAGAATTCTTAACCTTGTTGATGTAGTGACTGTGCATACGCAAATTATGGCAGAAAAACTTAAGAATCGTGGAGTAAAGAAAGAGAAGATTCAAGTTATCCGTTCTCATATTGATACCACTAAATTCATTCCGTTAAATAAAGAAAATTTGAAAAAGAAGCATGGGTACACTGATCAAAAGATAGTTTTTTACTACGGAAGTACCTATTTCAAAAAGGGACTACAAAATTTGATCCGAGGAAGCTCTCTTATAAAAGCACAGATCATAATCGCACCTAGGGATTATCCTGATCAAGAGTTTTTTAACTCAATAAAAAACAAGCCTAACATTAAAATAATCACTGAAGATATTAATGTTGTCGAATATGTAAATCTTTCCGACACCATAGTTTTGCCTTATCTGGATTTGACTGCAACAGAGGGAAATCCTTCTTGTCTATTAGAAGCGATGGCTTGTAAAACGCCAATAGTAACCAGCGATCTTCCTGAATTACGCGAGATTGTTGAGCCGGAAAAAGATGTTTTGATGGCCAGACCAGGGGATGTTACATCGTTAGTTGTGCAGATAAATAGATTATTAAACAATCCTCAATTAAGAACAAAAATAGCAGAAAGTGCATATTCAAAATCAAAACAATTTGATGTTAGAATAATTACGAAACAGTTCTTAGATTTATATCAGCGATTACAGACCAAATAAGAAACTCACCACATAATAGATTACAGTTACCCATTGAACTAAGCTATGTTTCATAAAGGAAGTTATATTTTCTAAGAAATTGTTTTGTTTTTGTTTCTAGTTCTTTTAGATGTGTATAATTTCTGTTTACACTTACAGCATCAAATCAAAGTATGTGAACTTTCCTAACCTCTTAAGAGTGAAGTAATCTAATACCAATCAACTAGCAACTTCGTCATCACAAAATCCAGAATTTTCTGCCTATCTTCTTCAAAGGTTCTGGTTTCCACCAGCAAATCATAATCCAGCTTATTAAAAATTTCCATTTGTCGCCTTAACTCCAGAATTGTTTCCTGTGGACGTCTTTGATGAAGAATTTCTGGGGTATTATATAACAAAACAGAGATAGTTGGTTTAGGGAAAAGAGAATAAAGGAATCTTTTCCAAAGAAGAGGAACGTGTTTCATCAGTATGATGTCAGTGCAGTAACGGTCTGTGATCACCATCCTCTTGCCCACCCGTAGGGGAAAAACCACCAGCCAGTAACGAAGCAATAAATCTGAAAAAAACAATAGCGAAGAGAGAGTATAGAAAAAAGAACGCCTAAAATAAATATGAGATGAACCAGTAAACGTTGAATTAGAAAAAATCTGCATATCTCGTTTCTTCTCCGCACTTTTATATTTTTTGCCTAATGTTGTAAACGGTAAAATATTTTCCCTTCCCCTGCCCAGGTAGACAACCGTCGGTTTCCGCTTATTCTCCTTTAAATAAACATGCAAAGAATGTACTAAAGTAGATTTACCGGCTCCGTCAGGGCCGACGATACTTATCAAAGGGTAAGGTACCAGCGGACGTTTCCATCGGATCCACCGCACTGTAAGAGCAGCCAAAGTAGCCGCATTTTTGAATTTTTTAAATACAAAAATAACTAGCAGAGAAGAGACAGGGATTTTTTTGAATTCTTTCAACTTTACTAAAGCTAAGACTTTTTGGGCCATTTTTTTTGTAAAAAGTACTGATAAATCTTTAATAATCAAGTGCTCGTCAATTAATCCTTGCTCTAAAAGCAGGGACAGCTGCTCCTGATATTTAGGCTTGAAATATCGTTTGCCAAGAATAGAATGGACCAGCAGCATCAAGAAAGAATCATTAGCGCAGGGAACGTAGAAGAATTCTTTTCTCATGCGGTTGGCAATAATACTTTCGCCCAAATATTTCATATCATTCCAATACACGCCGCCAACCTGGATGTCAAAGCTTATCTTAATGCCATTTACTATTTTGAAATAAGCCCGATGTTTAAGGGAGAATTGCCGTTTTCGTTCTACAAGTCCATGCTGCAGTAAGATAGTGTTTGCTTTTTCAAAATCATCTTCGCAAATAACAGTATCTAATCCTTCCCAAGGGTGATTAGTATCAAAAAGAAATTCAAAATTTCGTAAGAGGCAATAGCCAACTGCATTTTTTTCAAAGGCAGAGCAAACTGCCTTAAAATGTTCCAGGGGAGTTAGATAATCTTCCATCTTACTTTTATTTTTTTGTTGGTAACATTTCATGTTCAGATTATTTTTTGAATATTTGTAAAACTGTTTTTTTAAGTTCAATAAAATCAATTATATTAAAAAGATATAGCAACAAGAGATAGATTGTGGAAGCAAAGAATAATGACAAAATTATTTCTAGGTAAAGAGCATATTGAAGTATCTTAGTAACATCAAAAACAACCATGACAAAAACGGTAGCGCTCAGACATAACTTCAACCAGTGCAGATAAGGTGATGGAACGCCTACTGATTTCATTAACGTACAGGTTGAAAGAATAAGAGTTAGTAAATAAGCCAAAGAAGTTGCTATTGCCGCTCCATTGATGCCAAATAAAGGAATGAGAAAGAGATTCAAAACAACATTCAATAAGGCCGAGATTAATATGATTCTGGTTACTGTCTTTGTTTCACCCATGCTGGAAATGATGATATTATTCACCGAAGCGATGATGAAAAACATCGAACCAACTAAAAGAATACGAAAAGCTAACGTTCCCACAACGTATTCTTTTCCAAAGAAAATAAGTAAATAGTGATTTGCAAAAGCAAAAAGAATAAAGATTAGGGGGATCATCAACGCTAAGGTGTATTTATGTAAAAGCGAAATGCCTTTAGCTAGATTTTTAAAATCTTTTTTAAAAGAAAGTTCAGTGGAGATTGGGAAAACTATAGCTGAAATTGCCCTGCTGACATGAATAAAGAAAAGGGAAGTAGGAAGAACAACATTGTAAATCCCCACTTCGGATAAAGAACTAAACTTGGTCAGCATGATGGTATCAGTATAGGCAATGATCTTCCCGCCTATATCAGCTGCCATCAACGGCAACCCAAATAGCAGAAGATCGCGGCTCATCTCTTTAAAATGCACTACTTTGTGTTTAAAGAAATAAAGTTTTCCCCGTGTGAAAGGTTGAAATATCAAAAACAAAACTATGCATACTAAAGCATAGGGAATTGCTGCCGCAAGAATACCAAGATTATACCTCAAAAGTATTACCGTCATTAAAAATATAAAAAAATTCTTCGCTGGTTCCATTAAGGAGTAAGGGAGATTTTTCTGGAATCCATTAAAGATCCCTTTAGTAATAATAAATAAGAAACTAGTCATAGTATAAATGACCAGGATTAAAAGAATTACTTTTGATTCAGGAACTTTAAAATAATGTACCGAGAGATATCCTGAAAAGATAATGATTAATAAACCTATGATTGAAGAGCTTAAAAGTTGTAGAACAAAAACTGAAACAATTGCTGTTTTTATCTCATTATACTTATTCTCAACTTTAAATTTAGCGATGGAATTTACCAGTGCAGTCTGTAATCCTAGATCACGGAAGAAAAGGAAAAAGAGAATGAAAGTTAGCACGGCAGAGAATAAACCAAATTGTTCCGGCCCAAGCTTCCTAGCAACAATGACGCGGGTCGCATAACTGAACAAGGCAGCAACAAAAGTCATGCCAAATACCAAGCCTATATTCCTTAGTATCTTACCTATATGTTCACCCATAATTAGAATCAGAGACTAATTCTTTTTAAAACTAATGAATTATGGGCTGTGGGATAGAAAAAAAAATTATTTGATGAATGTTCTGGAACATCAAGAAGGTGCGTTATCCTTAAACTATTTCCCTTCGATAGATAAATTCGTTTTATTTTATTAAGCTTCAATATCATAATCTTTAAAAATACCCTTATAAAGTTCTTCCCATGAGAAATGTGCGAATAATCTCTCGATTAGACATTAAGGGTTCAAACGTGGTTAAAGGGCTTAGGCTAGAAGGTCTTCGAGTAGTTGGGAAACCAGCGGAATTAGCAAAACAGTATTATGAACAGGGTGCTGATGAAATCTTATACATTGATATCGTAGCAAGTTTATATGAACGAAATAATCTTTCAAATGTAGTAAAAGAAGCAATCTCTTTGGGTGTGTATGTGCCTATGACTGTTGGAGGAGGGATACGAAAATTAGAAGATATTCAAGAATTGCTGCATGCAGGAGCAGACAAAGTTGCTAAAAATACCG
>CAYRMP010000003.1:6660-13904 GCA_964425545.1 uncultured Methanosarcinales archaeon
TCCATAAAGACAACAGAAAAAAAAAACCCCCAATTAATTACAGAAGCAGCAAGGAGATTTGGTTCTCAATGCATAGTCGGCTCTATTGAAGCTAAAAAAATAGCTCCCGGAAGGTGGGAAGCGTACGTTGATAATGGTAGAGAAAAAACCGGACTTGATGTGGTAGAGTGGGCAAAAAAGTTGGTTGAACTCGGTGCAGGGGAACTGCTTATTACTTCTGTAGATAGAGATGGATGTGAATTAGGCTATGATCTTGAACTGATAAATACTGTTTCTAGAATAGTATCTGTCCCAGTCATCGCTTCGGGAGGGGCAGGAAATCCGCAACACGTGGTGCAATGCGCGCTAAACACAAATTGCGATGCCTTGGCAATAGGATCGATTTTGCATTACAAGAAATCTTCCATACCAATGATAAAAGATGCTTTGGATAAGGGGATGCAGGAAAAACATAACTTAATTTTTCGGAAAAATCAAGAATCAGTAAAAGCAGAAAATAAAAGTACTGTAAATGAGAAAAAGGGGAAAGTAATTTCTATTATTGATTATGGGGTTGGGAATATTATGAGTGTGATTAGTGCGTTTAAAAAAGTTGGTTGTGAGGTTAAAGTGATATCTGCCTCGTGGGAAATCAAAGATGCAACCCTTTTGGTATTACCTGGTGTAGGAGCCTATGGGGAGGGTATGGCTCAACTTGAGAAACGAGGCTTGATATCAGCAATTAAAGATTATGTTGCTTCGGAAAAACCTCTTCTTGGAATTTGTTTAGGAGCACAATTATTACTTAGTAACAGTCAAGAGTTTGGGGATCATCAAGGATTAGGAATAGTTAAAGGAAAGGTAATAAAATTTAAAGATCCCAGAAAAGTAGATTTTCCGGGGTATCGCGTACCACATGTGACCTGGAACACTATAACTCCAAGTTCGGAGCAAGCTTGGAAAAATACAATTCTTGCTGATACTCCTTTGAATACAAAAGTCTATTTTATCCATTCCTATTACATTGTTCCGGATGATCAGAGTACGGTGTTAGCTAAGGCAGAATATGGGGGGCAAGATTTTTGTGCAGTCTTTAAAGAAGGCAATATATATATGGCTGTCAGTTTCATCCGGAGAAGAGTGGTGAATTGGGCTTAGGAATTATTAATTTATTTTCTAATCTGTGAGGTGGAAGAATGGAAGAAGGAATACAACAAAAAAATGAAAAAGTAGAAGTTCCTTACGGGTTACCGCGCGAAGTAAAATACTGTAATAAATGTGTAATCTCCAATCAACGACCAAGGGCTAAGAAGTCAGAGTTTAAACATAATGCAAATTCACTAACAGAAACAATTGATTTCGATGAAGAGGGAATTTGTGCTGCATATAGGTATCACGACAAGAAACGTATCGAAATTGATTGGGAACAACGTGAAAAATTATTGTGGCAATTATGCGATAAGCATAGAAGGAATGATGGATCGCATGATTGTATTGTTTCAGGGAGCGGTGGAAAGGATAGTGTTATGGTTGCTCATTTGTTAAAATACAAGTATAAAATGAACCCTCTTACTGTTACTTGGGCACCCCATATGTATACTGGTGTTGGTTGGCGTAATATGCAACATTGGATTGATGCAGGATTTGATAACATTCTCTTTCATCCGAATGGAAGAGTGCATAAATTATTAACTAGGTTAGCATTTGAAAATTTATTGCATCCATTTCAACCATTTATACTTGGTCAGAAGAATCTTGCTCCTAAGATTGCGGCTAAGTTTGATATTCCGCTGGTCTTTTATGGAGAACCAGGAGCGGAGTATGGAGATCCCGGCAGTGATGGTGCGCAGCGCAAAAAACATTATCACACTGGCACAGATTATGAAGAGATGTGTTTAGGGGGTGCCCCAATAAAAGAGTTAATCGAAAAATACGGTGCTAGCATGACTGATCTCAAAGCTTATTTACCTATTGATCCAGAGGAATATGATCGTAAGGGAATACAAGTTCACTATTTGGGTTGGTATGTGAGATGGGATCCTCAAGAAGCATATTATTATGCAGTAGAAAACATCGGCTTTGAAGCTAACTCAGAACGTACTGAAGGCTCTTATTCCAAATACAGCAGTATTGATGATAAGAGTGATCCCTTCCATTACTTTACCCAATTGGTTAAATTTGGTCTAGGTCGGGCCACATATGATGCTGCTCAAGAATGTCGTAATAATAAAATTACACGGGAGGAAGCAGTTGCGTTAGTTAAGAAATTTGACCAAGAGTTCCCTAAAAAGTATTTTCAAGAATTCCTTGATTATATGGGAATAACGGAAGAGAAATTTTGGGAATGCATCGAAAAATTTAGAAATAAAAATTTGTGGGAACTAGTTGATGGAGTTTGGAAGTTAAAAAAGCCAGTCTGGGCAGAGGAAAAGTAATCACTTTGTTTTTTACATTTTAATATTTATGATCTCTAAAAATAAACGAATGGATTTCAGTAATTCACTTACTCTGAAAGTAAGTGAAGCTACCGGGAAGAGGGTTAAAGAGAACAAAGAACTTATCTCCTTCGGCTTAGGTGAGTCCCCTTACCCTACCCCGATTGAAATAAAAGATGCTACCATTAAGGCCTTACAGTCAGGATACACAAAGTATTCCCATAAGCAGGGGTTAGTAGAATTGCGAGAATTGATTACAAAAAAACTTGCTGAAGAAAATGATTTTCAGTGCAATATTCAGAATATTGTCATAACTACCGGTGCAAAGCAAGCCCTATATCTCAGCTTATTAGTGTTAGTTGAACCAGAAGATGAGGTAATAGTTATTACTCCTAGTTATCCTAGTTATATCCCTCAATTGAAACTGGTTGAGCCATCAGTGATCATACGTAGCGTTGACCTTAAGAAGGATGATTTTTCTTTAGATATAGAAGAAATTAAAAAAAAAATTACTCCTAAAACAAAATTGCTTATTCTCAATACTCCCCATAATCCCACCGGGAAAATGTTTTCTAGAGAACAGTTATTAGAGTTGGCAGAACTGGCTCTCGAGAATGATTTTTACATTCTTTCTGATGAAATATACGAGAAATTAGTACATACTGATCAAGTTCATTTTAGTCTTGCTTCAATCAAGGGAATAGCAGAAAGGCTGATATTGATTAATGGCTTTAGCAAATCCTACAGCATGACCGGATGGAGAATAGGTTATCTGGTAGCACCTCTTCCTCTCGCAAAGCAGATCGCAGAAATGCAGCACCATATTAACACTAATGTTTGCACTTTTGTTCAAAAGGGATCATGTGCTGCTTTTTCATTAACTGCAGATTATTTGTCTTCTTTCCGCAGTTTATTACGGAAAAATGCCGCGGAGCTGCAAAAGATGGTTTCACGGAATAAGAGTTTGAAGTTAGTCCAGCCTCAAGGAAGCCAATTTTGTTTTCTTAATATTTCAGAATTAAGATTACGATCGGATGAGTTCTGTACCCAGTTGGTTGAGAAAAAAGGTGTAGCTGCTACGCCAGGAATAACCTTTGGGGATAATTGGGATGACCATATTAGAATTAGTTTGGGTGTGGATGAAGTTGAATTTGCAAAAGGAGTTCGATATTTGGAGGAATTTGTGCGTGAATAATTCAAAACATACCCCGTTAACTCTTCTTTCCTTACATAAATTTAATGAACAGGACAAACTGAAATTACTGGAAGGGCTGCAAGACGTGTATACACTCACTTTTCCAGATGGTCTTTCGGAAGAAAATTTAATTTTTTTGGCTTGGTCAGCGGATGTTTTGTTGGGGATGAACATTTCAGAAAAGATATTGGATAATTGCTTTAATTTAAAATTGATACAAACTCCCGGCGCAGGCGTGGAGAAATTACCTCTTTCTTTGCTGAGACAAAAAGGCATTATGCTCTGCAACTCACATTCTAATAGTTATTATGTGGCCGAATATGCGATTGGTTTATTTTTAGCGTTGGCAAAGAAGATCGGTTTTAATGATACTTCGCTGCCGGAAAGTTTACAAGGTAAAGTAGTCGGTGTGTTAGGATACGGAAATATTGGAAAACAGGTGTGTGCCTTTCTCCAACCATTTGGTTGTACTGTTATTGTTTTTAGAATACATAAAGACGATAAAGAAAACCCAAGTGTTAGTTTTATTTATGAGTTGAAAGAATTTCTTTCTACTGCCGACTATATTATTGTTACTTTACCTTTAACTCCAACCACGAAGGGATTATTAGGTGGGAAAGAATTTGCGCTGATGAAAAAATCTGCTGGTCTGATCAATGTAGGACGAGGAGAGGTTATAGATCAAGAAGCGTTGTATACGGCATTAAAAAATAAACAAATTCAAGCTGCAGCAATCGATGTGTGGTATGATGATTTTTTAAAATCTGCTGATTCCGTGCAATTTTCGACAATATTTCCGTTTGAAAAGCTTGATAATATTATCCTCTCTCCCTATAAAGCTTCATTGGTGGAAGGAGCGCCGCATTTAGATGATGTAATTACGAATTTACGGCTTTTTGCAACGACGGGGAAGGTTATCAATGTCGTAGATTTAGAACAGGGATACTAAACATTTAAGAATCCTTTTTGCAGGTTAATTCACATGTATAAAGGGAAGAAAATATTGGCGGTAATCTTGGCTCGAGGGGGTTCAAAAAGGCTTCCTGGAAAGAATATAAAGGAGTTGGGCGGAATGCCCCTAATAGGTTATACTATTCAAGCAGCAGCACGATCAGCATTCATAGATGAGGTCGTGGTTTCCAGTGATTACGATGAGATATTGAAAGTAAGTAGTACTTTTCCCTGCCTGGTCCAGAAAAGACCGGCTCATTTGGCGGAAGATGCTACCACCTCACAGGATTCTTTGCGATATGTGGTCACAGAATTTGAAAAGGAGCATAAGAAGGAATATGATCTGGTGGTTCTTTTGCAGCCAACTTGTCCATTTCGAAAAACTGCCGAAATTGAAAAATGTATTCGGGAACTGGTTGATAATTATGCTGATTCCAGCCAAACCGTGACCATGGTGAGGGAAAAGCCGGAACTAATGTTTGTGGAAGAGGGCGGAAAATTAGTTTTTCAAAACAAGAATGCTTTTTTTAACAGATCTTTACGAAGGACCCATTACATCTTAAATGGTGCAGTATATGTAGTGAAGAAGGAAGTATTTCTTTCTACTGGGAATCTGTATGGTGACAAGAACATTCCAGTAATTATGTCTCTGGATGATTCTTTAGATATAGATACACCTATAGATTGGCATATAGCTGAAAAAATTTTTTGGGAACGAAAAAATGAATAGATACAACCATTTTAGGAAACAGCTTACTATTGCTGATAAGCAAATAGGTGATGAACATCCTACTTTTATTATTGCTGAAATAGGTGTTAATCATAATGGAGATATGGGTTTAGCGCGGAAATTAATTGATTTGGCAGTTGATGCTGGCGCAGATGCAGTGAAGTTTCAAAACTTTAATCCACAGACGGGAACCAGCAAATTTACGCCGAAAGTTACTTATCAGAAAGAAAATGATGGTCCAGAAGGAACTTATCAAACCATGCTGGAAAGATTAAAGATCACAGAAGATCAAACTAAGATGCTGGCTGAATATGCCGCAAAGAAAGGAACTATTTTTCTTTCTACCGCTTCTGATGCAGAAAGTTTGGAAGTCTTAAAGAAGGCAGACCCTCCAGCTTATAAAATAGGGTCTCCACACATTACCAATTTACCTCTGTTAAAAGATACGGCTAAGTGTGGAAAACCGATGATAATTTCAACTGGGATGGCCAGCTATGAAGAGATTGATGAAGCTATTCAAGTCTGTAAAGAAGTTGGAAATGAACAAATTATTTTACTTCATGCAATATCTGATTATCCCACACTGTTTTCTGATGCAAATTTGAATGTTATTGCTAGTTTGCGTGAACGCTACCCCTCCTTACATATTGGTTATTCTGATCATACCATTGGTATTGAAGCTTCTACAGCTGCAGTAGCGTTAGGAGCACGAGTATTAGAACGGCATTTCACCTTAGACAAAACCATGCCTGGACCTGATCATAAAGCTTCGTTGGTATATGAAGAGTTAAAAGCATTAGTGAGCGCAGTACATAACATTGAGATGGCACTAGGAGATGGTGTGAAACGGCGAACACTACGCGAGGAAGAAGTTGCTAGAACAGCTAGGCGAAGTGTAGTGGCACATATCGACATTCCTGCAGGTGCAGTACTCACGAAAGAAATGTTACGCATGAAAAAACCAGAGGCGGGAATTAAACCGAAATATTATTGGGGCTTGCTGGGAAGAAAAACTGTGCGTGATATTCAGGCTGATGCGCCGCTGCAGTGGGAAGATATCGAAGGTGGAAAGGACAAGGATGCGTAAACGAAAAATTGCTGTAGTTACAGTGAGCAGAGCGGAGTATGGAATTCTCAAAAATTTACTTTGTAAGATAAAAGAAGATCCAGATATGGAGCTACAACTTATTGTGACTGGTTCCCATTTAATGGAAAATATGGGAAACACCGTGCAAGATATTATTAATGATGGTTTTTCAATTACTGCGGAAGTAAATATGAATCTAACTTCAGATTCTCCTAAAAATATTGCTGAGGCAATGGGAACAATTATTCAAGAGATGAGCAAAGTTCTAGTAGAATTACAACCCGACTTATTAGTTTTAATTTCTGATAGATTTGAGACACTTGCTGCAGCAGTGGCAGCAAGCCCATTTACAATTCCTATTGCCCATATCGCTGGCGGGGCCGTTACTGAAGGAGCTATAGATGATAAGATGCGACATGCAGTTACCAAATTAAGTCACTTGCACTTTGCTGTTGATGAAGATGGTGCCCGTAACCTGCATTGTATGGGCGAAGAGAAGTGGAGGGTTATGCTTACTGGTTCAATGGCAGTAGATCACCTTAATTCTTCAGCAGTACTTTCCAGAGAAACATTGGTGGAGACTCTGGGGGTAGATATTTCCAAAGGCGTACTTCTGTTTGTTTATCATCCAGTGACTTTAGAGTATCAAAATACTGCTACTCAGATTAACAATGCACTGGAGGCAGTATTATCTTTTGATATGCCGATTATTGCTCTTTATCCAAATCAGGATACTTCTCGTACCACCATTGTTGGAGCACTTGAAAAAGCGGCAGTTGATAATCCTCAGCTGAAAATAATTAAGCACTTGAAACGAGAGATTTATGCCAGTTTGCTTAAGAATTGCACTGTCCTGGTCGGTAATTT
>CAYRMP010000003.1:13914-23423 GCA_964425545.1 uncultured Methanosarcinales archaeon
TAGCAGCGGATTGCTAGAAGCTCCTACTTTTCAAACTGCTGTTGTTAATATTGGAAATAGACAAAAAGGCAGAGCAAGAACTGATAATGTTATTAATTGCGGTTATTCTGTTAAGGAGATAAAAAATGCAATAACAAAGGCATTATATGATAAAGAATTTAAATCATTGTTAAAGAAAGTTAAAAATCCCTTCGGGAACGGAAATGCGGCAGATTTAATATATCATGCAATAAAAACCGTAGATTTCCAAAATGATGCTTTACTAAGAAAAAAAATAAGGAAGGAAGATTAAGATGAATATTCTTTTGCTAAGTGCTGGAAGGCGAAACCTCATCGTGCGTTATTTTAAGGAAAATCTTTCCCCAATAGGCGGAAAGATCTTTGCTGCAGATAGTAGCCCTATGGCTGCGGCATTGTATGAAGCGGACAAAGGTTTTATCGTACCTCCTTTTGGGGATAATCATTATATTGATACCATTATCAGCATATGCAAAGATAATAATATAAAAGCGGTTCTTTCTCTGGTTGATCCAGAATTATCGTTGTTAGCAGAAAAATCAGATAACTTCAAGGCCCGGGGTATTTTCCCTATCATCTCTGAGAAAGACCTAGTTGAAACTTGCTTTGATAAATATTTATTACATACATTTTTGCTAAATAATGGATTTGAGAGTATCCCCAGCTTCGTATCTTTAGCAGAAGTGGAAGAAAAATTGGCAACAGGAGAATTACAATTTCCACTTTTTTTAAAGCCAAGAAAAGGCAGCGCCAGCATAGGCTTGAACAAGGTTGATACCATTGGGCAATTGAGAATTAGTTTTACAAAAGAACCAGGGATGATGATTCAAAAATTTATGACCGTCCGAGAATGGGGAGTTGATATTTACATTGATTTTCACAACAAAAAAGTAATCCACATCTTTCCAAAGAAAAAGCTATTGATGAGGTCAGGGGAGACAGATAAGGCTATTGGGATTAAAGAACAACGATTAATGAGCTTGTGTAAAGAAGTAGTACAGAAACTGGGCTTAGTGGGCCCAATTGATATAGATTGCTTTGAGACAGATGAAGGTTTTGTTGTCTCAGAAATTAATCCTCGTTTTGGTGGAGGGTATCCTCTTGCATATAAAAGTGGTGCAAATTTTATGGAATTACTCATGAATAATATTAATGGAATTGCTAATGAACCAAAGATAGGAAATTTTAAAGAAGGATTACATATGTTTAAGTTTGTTGAGGCCGTATTTGCTGACAATAATTTAGTTCAGAATTTAATTGAAAAAAGAACCTGAGGTTTTGCGATGAATTGGAAAATACCTTTATTTAAAATTTATTCGGACGAAGATGATCTTACTAGAGTTTCAGCAGTATTGCGTAGAAATTCTAACTGGGCAGTGGGTCTAGAGATTAGTGAATTTGAAACGTTACTTACAAAGTCTGTTGGAGTTAAACATGCTTTGGTTATGAACTCGGGAACTTCTGCACTCTTGGCTGTTCTGGTTGCACACGGAGTTGAAGGAGGAGAAGTAATAACCCCTTCATTTACCTTCACTTCTACCGTAAATACTATCGTCCTTGCTGGTGCAAAACCAGTATTTGCGGAAATTGAAGCAGAAACCTATGGATTAGAATATCGGGATGTTCTGCAAAGGATTACCGCGAAGACTAAAGCTATCATTGTAGTTCATTATGCGGGCTGTCCAGCTCGAGACACTTTATTGTTGAAGAAGTTGTGTCAGGAGAAGAATATTGCTCTTATTGAGGATGCAGCAGAGGCACAAGGTGCTTCTCTCTATGGCCAGAAAGTAGGCGGGATTGGTGATTCAGCTATATTTAGTTTCTGTCAAAATAAGATTATCACTACTGGTGAGGGCGGAGCAGTTTTAACCGACTCAGACAATATTTTTAAAGAAGTTGGTTATGTCAGATCGCATGGAAGAAAAGAAGAAAATGTAAACTATTTTGAGAGTACAAAAAGTGCAGATTATGTTTCTTTAGGCCATAATTTTAGAATGCCAACCATGAATGCTGCTTTGGGAGCGGCTCAGATAGAGAAAATTGACAAGTTGATATCGTTGCGAAGAAATAATGCTGTCTTTTTAAGTGAAGGATTGAAAATGGTGCCAGAAGTGAGATTACCGCTGGAACCAGAAGGATTTAATCACGTGTATCAACTATTTACGATTCGATTGCCTTCAAAACAGATTAGAGATGGATTACAGGAATATTTAGCTGAACGCGGAATTATGAGCAAAATTTATTTTAGTCCAATTCATCTGGCCACGTATTATCGGGATACCTTTGGCATCAAGAAAGGATTTCTACCGAAAACTGAAGAAGTTGCAGATACCGTTTTAAGCCTGCCTTTTCATGCTCTGCTTACTAAAGAAGAAATAGACGAGATAATAACTGCAATTAAAGATTATTTTCAAGGTAATACTACACTTTCATTATCTTTATAAAGAGAATTTTTGTTGGGGATACTATGAAGGATGTGTTTGAGGGAAAAGTAATACTGGTCACCGGCGGTTGCGGATCAATAGGTTCTGAAATTGTAAGACAGCTTCTTCAATATAATCCAAAAGTAATCAGGGTATACGATACTCATGAGAACGGGCATTTTACTCTGGGACAAGAATTGCAATCGCCACTAGTTCGCTATATTATTGGCGATATACGGGACAATCATCATTTAGATCGGGCTATGAAAGGAGTAAATATTATTTTTCATGCCGCTGCGCTGAAACATGTCCCGCTTTGCGAGTATAATCCTGGACAAGCAGTAAGTGTGAATATAGTGGGGACGCAAAATCTGGTAGATGCAGCGATACGGCACGAAGTTGATAAATTCATAGGTATTTCCACCGACAAGGCAGTTGAACCAGTTAATACCATGGGGGCGACAAAGTTATTAAGTGAGAAAATAATTACTAATGCTCCTGTTGGAGACAAGATTATTAAGTTCTGTTGTGTACGTTTTGGGAATGTATTGGCATCTTCAGGGTCTATAATTCCTATCTTTAAAGAGCAAATCCAAAAAGGAAATGAAGTCACTATTACTCATCCGGATATGACTCGATTTTTTATGAATATGCCAGATGCAGTAAGTTTAGTGCTCAAAGCAGCTACCCTAGTAGAAGGAGGGGAAATCTTTATCCTTAAAATGAGTGCGCTCAAGATTACTGATCTTGCTGAAGTGATGATTGAAGAACTTGCCCCGCGCCATAATAAAGATCCTCGGTCCTTTACAAAGAGAATAATTGGTGTACGTCCCGGTGAAAAACTCTCGGAAGCTCTTCTTGCTCCAGAGGAAGCGCTCTATACAGAAGAACTAGATGATATGATTGTTATCAGGAATTCACTGTTGGCCAAGAGGCGTGGAATTGATTGGCAAGAATACAAAAAATATCCTCAGCTTACCTTACATTCTAAAAATATGCCGTTATTGTCAAAAGAAGAGATTAGAGAAATTCTGCTAGAAGATAAAAGTATTTTAGGATTATAAGTTCTAAAAATGTATCTTGATACAAATAATATAACCATTTAAGAAAAAGAATAGTTAACTATCAATTCTTCTACTTAACTTCTCTATTAAGTCAACAACTCGCTTATGGGCTTTTCCATCAACTAAATAACACCATTCTTTTACTAATTTCTTCCGTTTCTCTTGCAGCAGGGCAGGGTTTTCTAAAAGCTCTTGCACTTTTTCTTTTATATTATCGTTGTATTTAATCCTGCAAGAAGGATCATAATCCTGATAAAAATTTTGAGTGAGATTAGGAAGATCTATAGTGATGCTAGGTTTATCAAGGATAGCTGCTTCTAAGACCGTGCTAGTTCCATAAAAGTTTATCAGAAGATCGCATTGGGACAATAAGGTATAGAGGTTCCCGTTTCCTTTAAGATGATTGGTGGAAACATTTCTAAATTGGTGAGCAAGACCATCGTAATCTTGAAGGTATATCTCCTGGGGGTGAGTTTTTATAGTGATCTTAACTTTAGGAATGCTCTGTAGAGTAACAATGATCTTTTTAAGAGATTCAAAATATTCTTTTTTAGTGATCAGGTCTACTTCAACAACATTTTGAGTAGTAATAATAATCTCTTTGATTTCTTTTCCACTTTTTCTTTTCTTTTCACTGTCTCTTCCTTTATACGCAAAAATATCATTGTAGATGACTGGTCCAGTGACATGAATATTTTTCTTAGTGATACCGCTATCAAGGGTTTGCTTATAATGATACTCACCAAATACGGCAAAATGGGGATTACCACGATTTTCGTTGAAAGGATGATGAAAAAGACCCATACCATGTTGAACAACCAGAGCAGGGATGTTATTATTCTTGGCTGCAGCGATGAGACATTTTTCAGTAATGCTACTTGGAGAAGTGAGTAGGGCGCAGATTATTTTCTCTTCTCTTATTATCTTATCAAATAAGTAATAATGAAAAAAGAGTTGAAAGAGCATTTCTTTCGAGAAATGAAAGTTGAATAGGTATTTGTAATAGAGCCAGAAGTTCTTATCTTTCGTCGAGAAAATATTCCTCTTCTGTTCTTCAGATAAACTATGTATCTGTTGATACATCTCTTTTGATTTTTTGTTTGCTTTTTGTACAATTTCCTTGTCACTGTATTGATAGATTGTGGTTGTGGTTTTAAGTTCCTGGTATTTCCTGCTTGAAAATGGATCTACAGTAACTGGAAGTGGAATAGTTTTATTTCTATGGAAAAGTTCATCAATTATTGATTGAAAACGGTAAATCTTTCCGTCTGATTGTAGATGGTTGGTAAACGTAAGCAAGAGAACTTTTTGTTGTTGAGTAGGAGTCCTGCTTTTTTTTCTCGAAACAGTAATTTTTTTCCTCTCATTAAATAAGACCAGTTTTGGGAGTATAGAACTATAGAATAGTAATTCACTTTTTTTAAGAAAGGTAAGATTCTTTTTATTTTTAAGTATATCATAGATGTTCAAGTACTTTGGCATCATCACCGTGAAAAAAATTTTTTCATAGAACCAGCCCAAAGGGAATCCTTCTACTTCAAATAATTCTTCAAAGCTTCTTCCACCTATCACTTTACGTTTATACCAATGCAAGACTACCTCTTCAATCCCTTCATAGATCGGGGCGTAAACTGCGTTAAGAATTCCCATGGAGGACTTTCGTTTGGAACACTTTATATTCTTTATTGAACTAAGAGATATAAACCTATGGATCAAAAAGAATCCTAGAATCAAACAAGATTCTTCTGGTTTAGCCACAAGGTTAAAGAAAATATCCTCCAGACGACAATTTCATTATAAAGAATATTAGTGGTCCCTTGATTTTTATTTAGCTCTTCCAGGCAATTCAAAAACTTTTCTTCATCAATAAATTCCTTAACTATGGAATTAGCAAATATTTTTTTAAATTTACTCATCTCTTTCTTATCAGAAAGTATTCTTTGAAAAACAGACGGAGTCCCCATCTTTTCAATCTTTGCTAATTCTCCAAGACCTAATTCATTCAACAGACTTTTTAAAAAGATTTTATTTTGTGTGGTGTTAAATTTTAAATCCATCGGGATATTCTCATTTATAAAACTTACTAGTTCATCATCTAAAAACGCTGGTCTTATTTCTAAACTAAAAAACATCCCAATCAGATCGTGCCTCTCAGCTAAAGTAGGAATGAGGGTTCTTTGATCAAATTCAAGTATTTTAGATCTTATTTCCTTGCTGTTAAGTTTAATACTAAGTATCTCTTTCTCCAAATTTTCGATTATTTCCTCGAATCGCCTATTCTTAGAAAAATAGGAGTAACTTTGAATAGTTGGCAAATATGTTTTTGTGAAAGACTGCAAAAAATCAGAATTTTTACTATTCTCAAGCTGCTTACTATGTCTTGGGTAACCTCCACTTAATTCATCCATCCCCTCCCCTGTGAAAGAAACTTTGATTTTATCTTGTTTAATATTGCTATATAAAGAAAAAAAAGAAAGTGAACTTGAATTTGCTAAAGGTTTAGGAGAAGTTTTATAAAAATTTCTCAAGTGTTTTAAAACCTCCTTTTCATCAACAAATACTTTTTTTTCATTATTTATTACTCTTTCTTCTGAAGTCTCAGGAATACTATATGAGAAAATGTCTTCTCCACCAAAGGTTAGAAACTTATACAATATGTTTGAGTCTACACCAGAACTACGAGTTATAGATAAAGGGACCTCCGACAATTTCCATTTATTTATACTAGAACTAAAGCATTTATATGTTTTCTCCCTCAATATACCTAAATTAGTGGGCCTTATCTCTTCATTTAATTTTAAATCCCAATATTGTTTCTTGAAAATACCATTATTCTTAATCTTTAACAAGTGTGCCGGCATTAATTTGAAAATATTTTTGTCGAATGTTTGTTCATTAAATAATCTTCCAAAACAAATAAATTGATTGATTATATCATGATTAAACACGCGTTTTATAATCTTGTTTTCTAAAAATGGTTCTAAATTGGAACCAATCAATAAAAATCTATCATCTTTATAATAATATAATGGCTTCATAGAAAATTTGTCAACGGCAGCAAAGATTAAATTTTCTTTAAAATTAATTATGGCAAAAGAAAACATGCCTCTTAAATAATCTACACATTTTTCACTATACAATTGATAGAGTTTTAGTATAAGATCTGCTTCGCTTTCTCGAACAAATTTAATGTCTTGTTTTTTTAAGTCTTCTATTAAATTTTTATAGTTAAATATTTCTCCATTAAAACAAATTAAAAAATCCTTATCTTCAGAAAATACTGGCTGGCTTCCATTTTCTAATGAATTGATGCTTAACCTTGAAAAACTAACTAAATGTTTTTGAAAACTTAAATTTACCGTTTCGTCAGGCCCTCTAAAAGAGATTTTTTTTGCTGAGTTAAAAAAAGATTTTTTTAGATTTTGCGGAATATGATCTCCAGCCAGAATTATAAAGCTACACATTTATAAAAAGAATAAGAGGCATTATTTAAACATTATGATAATAGGGCTTAGTTGCAAGTTCCATTAGCAACACCTCACAAGCATATTATGGGTAAAACATTTCGCATAGAAATGTCTGGCTTGTTGCCAGACGGTAAGACCGCGTAATGTTTCTCCCATTCCTCTTTTAAGCATACTATTTGCCGTTTCGGTCAAAGTTCTCCTTCTGTAGCTTCTTCCTGGCCATTTCCGACGTAAAACCTTGCGTCGCGACCCTTTTGTGCGATGGATAGGAATATTTTTGTGGCGCAGGGGAGCAACTCCTTTCCCTCCAGCTTGTTCAACAAGCTGGTGGAATCGTTCTTCTGCATCAAACTCAGTATCTGCTGCAACAGTCTTTCCTCTCACCCATTAATTCATCAAATGTGGCACGTCATCCAGACCGCTTCTGTGCGGATATTTGTAAATGATAGCGTCGATAATGCGCAAACTTCTTGTTCCAGTTACGATGGTTGTCTTGCGGTTTGGTTCTCGCTCAAGCTTCCTCTTTGTTCGCTTACAATAAGCCACACTTGGCCTACTTATTTGAAAATGTGTAGGATCAAGTGCTCCCACTTTATCTCTTCCGCCTTTCCCACTGAGCTGTGTAAGCTTACGCAACAAGTGTGGCGGAATGCGTCGCCACGCACGCCATAGCGTCGTAAAGCAGGGAACTTTTGTTACTCTCATCACTGCTGGAGGACAGGATTCAATCAGCCTTTTGAATCGCCTATAACTTCTATCAGCCATACAAAAAAGCACATGAAGCGTAATCATAAAATGAACATCATACTGTTCATTTTTAGTTTTGCTCCAGTGCTTTGGTACGTCGTGACATTTAAGAAATCGCTGAGTTTTAACAACAACTTTATTAATATCAACATCATAACTCTTTTTCATAATTGGTCTCCCTACTACCCTCACTCTTGTTTTCCCAAAACAAGTGAGGAGGGAGACTTTCTTATTAATTTTATTAATTATGAATTAACTTGCAACTAAGCCGATAATAGGACCAATATGTAATTTCGTACCCCTCAAAGTGAAGAACTCAGAGATTACAAAATTTCAAGATTTCTAAATGATGTTGGTTTCAAGTTTAACAATGCTTATAAGTGGATGCTTTGTTAAAGTAGCATGAAACAAATTGCTTTGTTGGGTTTTACCCCCGCTCAAGTTAGTGAACTAAGAAGCAAATTCCTTCATGCAGAGTTTGTACCCGTGAATTCTGATAATATTTGCCAAGGTATCACGCTCGTGGATGCCCTTATCAGTGCTGATCGCGCGGTATTAGATGAAGTACTGGATGCAAATTTGATTTGTAAAGCAAATCATCTTCGCTGGATTCACGCTACTGGCGCGGGTATAGAACAT
The DNA here is from genome assembly GCA_964425545.1 of uncultured Methanosarcinales archaeon. Taxonomy (GTDB): domain Archaea; phylum Nanobdellota; class Nanobdellia; order Woesearchaeales; family GW2011-AR9; genus JACPIL01. Next base: position 22,273 of record CAYRMP010000003.1, read on the forward strand.
TATCTAATACCAGAGCTGGTGCAAAGCCCTATTGTACTAACTAATGGCAAGATTCTGCAAGGACCTGGCGTTTCCGACCATGCTTTAGCTTTACTGCTTACTCTTACCAGAAATCTTCATCTTACTATTGCTCACGATGATAATGTAACCACTCCTCGTCCTATTGAACTTCGTGGTAAGGTTGCTGTAGTGGTAGGTTGCGGCGGCATAGGGATGCTTATTGTTGAGAAGCTTGCTGCATTTGGACTGAAGGTTTTTGGAGTGAACAATGAAAATCTTCCCTACCTAACTATGCTTCAAAAAGTATATATGCCTGAACAGCTTCTGCAAATCCTACCCTGTGCTGATGTCATTATCAGCGCTGCTCCTTTGACCACCCAAAGTAAAGAGATGTTTGGTGTAAAAGAATTTGCCGCTATGAAAGATTCTGCTTATTTTATCAATGTCTCGCGAGGAGGACTAGTACAAACTGAAGCATTAGTAGAAGCCCTCAAAAAAGGAAAATTTCATGGAGTTGGACTTGACGTAACCGATCCTGAACCTCTTCCACATAATCATCCCTTACGTGCATTTCGTAATGTGGTCATTTCTCCTCATTTAGCAGGAATGTCAGATAACAATTTCACCCGCCGTTTTGAGAATATAATATTAAATTTGGATAGGTTTATACACCATCAACCGTTAATTAACATTGTCGATAAAGAAAGAGGATACTGATATTGAGGTGGACACTATGGGAACAGAATTAGTAGTAAAAGTGAACAAGGATAAATATGATGATATCTATCGTAAAGGATATGATAAAAAATACCCCAATTTGGATCTGGTACGTTTAGAGCGCTGGTATTTCAAGCAAAAACCAGGTAAATTGCTTGATTATGGATTTGGAGTTGGAGTTAATCTTCTTCATATGTTGGAGTGTGGTTACCAGATTGAAGGTATTGAAGCTTCTCTAGAAGCAAAACGTATTGTTGAAAAAAAAGTAGCTGAGCGACCACAGTTAAAATCCAGAGTAAATCTTACTGTGTTTGATCACCACGCAGATAAACTTCCTTACCCGGACAATTCTTTCGACTATGTTATCTGCTTGAGTGTTCTTTCCTTGCTTGAAACCAGAGAGAGAATTGAATGGCTTCTGCAGGAGTTCAATC
>CAYRMP010000004.1:0-23077 GCA_964425545.1 uncultured Methanosarcinales archaeon
GCTTGAAGAGAAAATAAAAGTATTTGAAGAGAAATTACAGAATTATTATGAACACCATCCGGAAGCTATTTTGCATGAAGTTGGAACAGTAGAAGTGCCTGCACAAATAGAAGTCAAACATAAGATGTTATTTCCGCAGACCAAACTAAAAGAAGAAGAGAAAGCAGAAGTTGAAGAAGAGAGAAAAGAAGCTCAAAAAGAATTGCCCCTGCCGCCTCCGCCAAGGATGAGAGGAAGGAAGTAAACTAGATTACTTTTTGGCTCTAATTTAACCTAATCCCATTTTTTATCTGCGTCGTTGTCAATCTTTTCTAAGAATAAATTACCTTGCGAATCATATCTCTTTTTAATTATCTTATCGATTTTGCCGTCTTCATCTTTATCGTAAAGGATCAATTCCTGAATGATTCTCCCGGACTGGTTGAAGAGAAATTCCGTCTGATCAAAAATCCCATTAAAGTTGTAATCCCGGGAAATATTTAATATCTTCTTGTAAACTACGCCGTCGTTGCCGTCTGGGTCAAAGCTAGCTGCATAATCTGCAGTAACATTCTTGCTGATGATATCTGCCGCACCGTCATCATTTTCATCTCCGAAGTAAGCGACGTGCCCGTTATCAAGATGAACGTATACTTCTTCGTAATTTTCATCGGAATCTGAATCGTACTTCTCTATAACTATTTTCCCGCCAGAGTATTCGTAGACCGCTGTTTTTCTGCCTTCTTTAACCACCTGTTTCTCCAGCTGACCGAGAGAATAATAAACAAAAGTTTCTTCTCGTTCATAAGTCCCATCAGCGTTAGAATCAACCAACCTGGTTAAACAATTATTATGGTCATCTTTGGTTTCTTTTGTTATCTGGTCAACTTTACCGTCATCATTATAATCAAACTCGCAGATAGTAGTATTCAATTCGCTGGGACCATAATAACAATTAACACTTTCAACGGGAGGAAGTTGAATAGTTGGCGGAGTTTTATTTGCTAAATTGCAGCAAGAAAATGATCCTAACGCCAAAACAGCGATACTGGCATATCTTTCTAATGGATTCATATTAACACCCCAGAACATTTTACAAAAAGGTTCATCAAAAGTGATGCTTCACACAACCAAGAATTAAACATCTTTCCCCATGATGGTCCTTCTGCCATTCTCTTTAGCCCGTTTAGCAGCATCTAATATTAACTGTTTGACTTTTTCATCCAAGGTATCCATAAAATCGCCGGACAGATTATCCAAGCCTAATCCGGATTCCTTTAATATCTCTTTAACCTGTGTCCGCACCACTAAATTAGTCATAAAGAGATAAGAGCCTATTTTTATATAAAAGTTGCGATATTTGGCACCATAAACTTATCGTTGGTTGGCAGCAGGCCACGGGATATTTACCAACGAGTAATTAATCAAGATTTATTTTTTAACTTCTTAATGTAATTCTCAATCTCCTGTCTTTCTTTATAACTTTCTTTCCAGTAGGTTCCACTTTGCGTGCTATAAAATTCAGGATAATTGTCAATTAAAGGCAGAGGCGGTAAAAAAGCAAAAGCATAGAATACAAAAACGTTATTTATTCCTGCTTCCCTGACCCTTTCCAATTGCCATAAAGCGGTGCCCATCGCAATCGAATCATACCCGTTAATATTAGCATAAATTTCATCATTAGGCACGCCGGCATCTCTTAATTTCTGAGCTTGAATGTTAAAATTTCTCTCTTTCACATATACAGTAGTAATTTCTGGTAACTTATGCACCGCCGGCTTTAGCAAAGAAACCTTATCATCTCCATGCCACTGGATCACCCACCCGTTTTTGTTAAGTTCTTTCGGCTCAATCCATCCCCAGCCAGAATTATCCCCGGGAATGTACAACCACTGGATAATCTTTGGTTTTCCCTTGTATTTAACGTCCACTGCATTATATAAATCATTAAACATAAATTTAGCTTTACCAGATAACCAATTTACAACTTCTGGTGACTGATGTACAAACTTTTTTCCAGTTTCAGCTTCATACTGGAGAATAAACCTATTTAGCCACGCTGGAACAGTTGGATTATGAAAACCGCTAAATTGTATCGCAAGTTCTTCCTCATTTAAAGTAACGCCATATAAATTAAAGCTATTCACTCTTTCAATTTGATTAAGAACGATGTTCTTAACTTTTTCACGGAAAGCTTGATCGTAATAATAATCAAGCACAAGTTGATTCGATCCTTCTGTTGAAGGAAGCGATACGCCCAATCGCAAGATAACTTTTTGCTGAGGATTTTTTTCTTTCAATTGAGTTATAAAATTTTTCTGTTCCAAACCATCCAGTCCGGGATTTGCTTGAAGTACTGTAAAATCATATATTACAAATTCACTTGCATTAGGCACATAAACATATCCCGTGGGAACCTGGCTGGGATCGTTACTGCTGTAAGTTGTAGCATAAAACCCTACTTTTGGCGACTTTAACGGAACTTTCTGGAGATTTAAAGAATATTTTTGTGATGATGATGATGATGTAATCGGAAATTCCAATGACAAGTTTAATCCTAGATTCAAATCAGCGTAATTATTATCCTTCATATTAGTAACATCCAGATCATTTACTTTCGCGCTTACCGGCAATATTTTTTTTCCATCAGGCAATATTATTTCTACAAAATCTACCGCTACCCCTCCGTAAGGCGTGCCTCCAACACGAACATAACGAGGAATACGATTTAACAGGATATAAAATTCAGTTTCCTTGTTATTTTTTAAATAATGAGCATCTGACTGAAATATTTGTTCCCAAGCGATGTTATCATCAGATATCCAAGCATACATATTATTACTTGGCGCTGCTAAAATATGTAAAATAGGCACAGTTACATCAATTTTATCTAACTCTGCAAAAGTAAGATTCCTATATGCTACTGTCTCTGTTTTTTCTTTTGGAACACATTTATTTTTAATACAAGCATAGGCATAAGGGCATTCTTGATCACTGCCGCATTGGGGATTTGGAACAGGAACAGGTAAATTTTTTATTGCAACTTTAATCTGTGCAACAGGAGCTTTTGCAACGGTTGCTCCATACTTAGCCGATTTTATTGCCTGGCCAGCAAACGCACCTTTTTCATTTTCTAAATCTTTCACCAAAGCTTCTCTTTCTTCAGGAGTTAATTTAGCCAATTCTGCTGCTAACTCTTCATCGGAGATCTGCTGTGGAACGCAAGAAACTAGAAATAAAATCGAAACTAATAAGAACAACAACAAAAATCTTTTTCTGCACCTAACACCCATGCATATTTGAAGTGAACTAAGGTTTATAATACTTTTCTTTTTCATCTCCCCGCATATTTCCCTGCTACCGTATTTCTCTCGTCAGTTCTCTCTCTGATTAACTTCTGAGTCAGCTGACTATATTCAACTGTATCGTACTTATTCCATGTTTTCTCTGCCCGTTCAGCCTGTTGGTGTAAATCTTCATCATACTTAATTTTTCCATTGTCTACAACCTTAACCATAAGCGGTTTGCCGTCTATTTTTTCTGATTCCTGGGCAACGATTAATCGGCGATCTTGCTCATAAATTCTTATTCTTCCCGGAATAGATTCTTTGCCTGGACTGTCAGAAAATTTCAAAGAAGTTTCTAATTTACCATCATATTCAGTGGCGCTTCTTTTGTAGACTAAAGAAGCGGCATCCCTGGTGCACACTTGCCTAAAATAACCGCCTGCACCAACAATGATATCATCGGAATTGAATCCAGCCTGAGCATATTTTTGTTTTGTTTCTCTGGCTTTAGCAGGAGTATACCCGTCTTCAACAACCATTTTAGTATTTGATATCCCTGCGTCTAAAGTCATTTTCTTCCAATAGATACATTGGGCGGCAACATCACCTGAATCAAAACGAGGCACAATTATTTTTTCCGTTCCTTGATATTCTTGCACTAACTTTAGAATTGCTGGCAATCCGGAATGTAAAGTATTGATAACGTCAGGAAGCAAGGCGCTGCGCTGATTGACTGCCACAAAATCACGAAAGGCTTTTTCCTGCGCTTCTTCCAGACTAATCCCATCTCGTTGATAAGCCATGATGAATTCATGACCGATAGTTCCGATATCTTTGAAATATTCAGGGAACAGCAGCACTGCTTGATCATCAGAAGTTAAACTAAATTTTCCTCCAACGTATAACGCCAGCATTAAAGTGATATGATTGTTTTCATTTTCATCTGCTCTTAGACCAAATTCTGCAAATTGCTGACCGACTTCCTCCTTCATCAGCCTAGCTTTCGTAGCTTGGATGATGGGAGCATATATTCCTTCTAAGTGCGGTTCAAGATGGCTCACTAATGCCCCATTTCCTTCTACACTCATAATCGGCACATGCTTTCCTTCTTTTGCGAGAAAAGTTTGTCCCCCAGGCAGAGCGTAAATATCAACAGGCATCCGCCCATAATTGCGCAAGACTGCTTCCCAAGCAGATTGTGGAAATTTCGTAACTGCTGCCGTTGAAGTAAAGAAATTTTTAGCTTTCTCTATTTCTGTTTTAGTTATAGGTTCAGCAAACCAGGGGTAGAGCATTTTCTCCAGCCCAGCCATGATGTAACGGCCATTCACGTTTTCTTCTTCCAATGCTTTTCTGGCAGCAAGAGTATAAACAGCAGCCTGTTCTGAAAAAATAGCGCTGGAACCGCCCATGGTTCTTTTATATGTATCAGTTGCCGCAACTCGATTTACTGGCTGCAGCCTCTTCCATAATTCTTGTTGCTCTTCCGTTTTTGCAAGGGGTAATGGGTTCATTTTTTTTCAGATAATTTGTACAAGTCTTGTCCTAATTTAATTATACTATCTCTATTCTGCAGTTCATTAAGCCAATGAAGTGGGAAAATCATTCCATTCTTTGCCCCAGCCAAGGCACCGTACATGGCGCCAGTAGTGTCACAATCGCCACCATAATTAACCGTCTCAATCAACCCATCTACTGGCTCATTCCAGTATTTCTGGAACATGAAAAGCGTAAAGGGATAAGATTGAAAGACAATGCTTGAACTTCCTAAGACTTGATGCGCTTCTGCGTCTTCTGCATTTTTATTGTCGGCAATCCATTCCAATCTTGAAGTAAGGCTTCCTTTATCATGCAGAGGAAATTCTTTGGTCACTGCTTTCTCATACTTTCTACTTACAGAAACTATTGAAGCAAGAAATTCACCCCTGCTTGTTCCTTGTAATAATGAATAAACTGCATGCGCCTGCACTACACCGCTGACAACAGAACGGGAATCTAGATGAGTGATTCTGCCCACTGCTTCAGCAAATTCTAATCCGCCTTCATATTTTCCGGTTGCATCCAGGTATAATCCTACTGGAGACATTTTCATAGCCGGTGCATTTCCTGGCCCGCCGATGACACCAGATTCATTAACTGATTTTCCAGAAAGAATATTCTTGAATCCGTCAATAGTAGTTTGACCAAATCCTCCCAGTACCGAACCATCCGGACGTATTCTTTGCGTGTACTCTGCCACTTGCCTACCGGCAACTTCTTTAAGATCAAAACCTTTAGCAACCAATGCTTCTGCCAGAGCCAGTGTTAAAATAGTATCATCAGTATATTCTCCTTTATTAAAATCACGGGGGTATGATTTTAGTTTTCCAAACTCATCTTCTTTTTTCTCTTTTCCGTGTTCATCTCTGATAATGGCTGGGTCAATAAAACCAGTTATTCTACCTACATATTTCTTAATCTGTTGAGCTTTCATTCCTTCAACAGGCATGCCCAAAGCATCACCTGCTGCGCACCCCAATAAGGTTGCGATATAACGTTCTTGTTTAGTTCTCATATAAAACCTCTTAGTTTATTTTTCTCCAATATGTTTTTTTTCTTCGTCATAACTTTCAGGATTATATCCATTAGCGCCAAGGGAAGCGGTAATAGTTTGTCCACCGAATTCTTTTCTGAATCGATTTACTAAATCATTGCTTTCTAAATAATTAACTACCAGCTCGGGGACCAAAAGCTTCCAATGCTCGTCTCTCGCCATTTTCAAACGCACTTCTGTTGCTTTGATATTAAGGTATTGTTCTGGTGAAATAAGAGCAGCAGGATGAATGATTGAATAGGTATCTTTAAGCAAATCAGAAACATATTCATTTCCGGATACAAAATGATCTAAACTGCCTAATTCCTTTCTTGCATATCCGCTCCATTCTTCTCCATCTCTGAAATTTGGAATGTGGCCAAAATCAGGAATGGGGATTAATTCATAATTTGAATATCGAGGAGAGAGATATGCTTGAATCATTCCTGCTGATTCTTCTGCGGTAAAGGGATTTCGCAGATTATATCTGTTGGAACTGCCTAAACCGATGATAACACGGTCAGCATTTTCACAGAGAGCATCAAGCATTAACGCTCCGCCATTATGCAGCGGCTTGAATCTTCCAATCACTCCGACCCGACCCAGATTTTTGTTCATTCTAAAATACCTCGATATTTTAAATAATCCTTGATTATCTTTTCATGATCGAAAGCAAAACTATTTTTTCCAAATAAATCACTTAATTCCATGGGAGTATATAATTCCGCTTGTTTTGCATCGGAACCTTCTTCTAAAGTACCGTAACCTTTGGCTAGGTAAACAACTGTAACCATGTGGGTGCGCGGATCTCGGTCCGGAGCAGAGAGAACCAGGAAAGGTTTTTCTTCACCTTCAAGGATTACCTCTAAATTTGTCTCTTCCTTTGCTTCTTTCCGAGCATTTTCTTCCAAAGATATCCCTTCTTCTGCGTGGCCGCCGGTAAAGCTAAGCCGTAAGGAGGATATTTTCTGCTTATCATTACAATACCTTCCTTGCCATGCTGGTTATACTCTATGATAATATCGGTAGAGATGGAAGGCATGTTCGTTCTGTAACCAGTTGTCATTTTTTTCCTCCTAAATTGAAATGTCCATAATGCAAAGTTACCGGAGCTATCGCCGGAGAAATGATCTTTGCTTTTTGCAGAGCAATCGCATGTCTCCTGAAGTAATCATCAACCATTGCATCAACGGCAGTAAACTTAGATTTGCCAAATCTTCGGGCATAGGTCTCCATATCTCTCTCAGCAAAATATTTTACAGCGCTATGTTGGCGTAATTCTTGTCCAATCAAACCTTGCTCTACTCCGCAGGAAATCAGCTCCACCAGATCATAACTATATCCTAAATCGCCAAAGTCAGTTTGTCCTGGTTCTAATCCTGCCGTAGGTTCCCGATTGGCAAGATCGCTGAAGCCTAAATAGGTAGCCATCTCTCTTACTAGACGCTTGGACAAGCTCCCGATCGGACTGATGTGCACTGCTCCGTCTCCAAATAAAGTGTAATAACCTATACCGAAATCCTCATCCTTGTTTCCGGTTCCGGCCACCAGCTTATTCTCTACTGCAGCCGCAGTAGACAAAATGTTCGCCCTTATCCTGGACATGAGATTTCCTTTATGGTAAATACTTTCAGTGACCGCTGGAGTGGCTGCTGCGTGTGCTTGAGTTATCCCATCAATGGGAATCACTTCATAACGAATACCCAATCTTTCTGCAACAGAAATTCCATCCCGCGCATCTTTAGGTTTATTGGTATTGGAAGGTAGTATGTAACCGACTAATTCTAACTTGTTTCCGCGAGCGGCATTATATTCCTGAAAACCGTGATTAATTACTGCGGCGCAAGCAGTAGAATCAACTCCGCCGGATAAACCAATTACATACCCGGTCTTGCCAAATTTCACACAATTTCCGATCACAAAATCTCCGATTTCTGTTCTTACTGTTTCAGCATTCATGTAAGGTAATTTTATTTCTCTTTCCATTCTGTATCCTCCTTAGATATATTTTAAAACCTCGTCTGTTCTTATTAACTGCACACCTTCATTCTTCCACGATTCTAATACTTTCTCTAGCGGTAATCCAGGCAATTCCTTTATTGCATCTGTAGGGACATAGACCTGAAGACCGCGTTGTAAAAGTCCTTTCACGGCAAAATCAACACAGACATTGGTTGCTACTCCGTACACGATTGCTCTTCGTGGGTTTAATTCATGGAGTACTTTTTCCGTGTGTGGAGCTCCAGTTACATTGAAGACATCAAAATTGTCTTTGTAAATAACAATATCGAGATGTTCTTTTACTTTTGCTGGATCAAAACTTGCATCTCGCCAGTCAATGATGTAAGGTTTTGCTGGTTTAGTAGCTTCAATAAATTCTGCGCCTTCTGTTCCGGCCATACAATGCGGCGGGAAGGTTATTTTAAAATCAGGATTATCGGAAAGTTCCTTGGATTTCGGAGTGTGATAATCTGCGGTGTTAACGACTGTTATTTGTCGAACTGCAGCTATTTTTGTAAGATATTCTAGATTTCCTTCGATTGCAGTTGCACCGGGAACGGATAGCTTCCCATCGGGCTTCATGAAATCATACTGCGTATCGACGTTCCAAAAGATTGTTTTAGTCATTTTTTGTTCACCCATCCCTTAATTTTTTTTGAAAGATTATTCAGATTGTACACTATTTCTATTTCAGGCCTTTCTAATCTGGTTTGAATTTCCACGTCTTCTCTTCTAGCATATTCTGGATGCACTCCAACAAATAGGGGTTTATTGCTCTTGGAGTGAGCGCCTAACTCATACAAGGTGATAGGACAGGCGGTTTCTTGGGGAAACCAAAATGAAATAGCATCTGCTTTCTGCAAATGCTTATGTTCCCAGTTGATTTGTTCAGGAGTAATATTTTGATTATCGGTGGAAAAATGTGATCGGCGCGGATTTAATAGAACTATTTCCTCTCCCGTCAACAAATCAGTCAAATCAGCCTGCCAATCAGGACATCCAGTTATGCCTCCAGCTAAAAAAAGGCTTCTTTCTTTCCCTTGATATTCAGTTGGAGCTTCGATATATTTCATTTTTATTCCTCGCTCAGTCTTTTCTGTTCTAATCGCGCTACTAGTTCTTTTTCATTAGATTGTATCTTCCCCATTAATTTCATTAATTTTTCAGGACCGATTACCATTTCATTCACCTTCCAAGTATTTTTTCTAATTCTCCAAGTCGTTTTCTGAGATTTGATTCCTCTTCCTGTAAATCTCTCTTCTCTTTCAAAGATTCACGGTTGATACGGATGACCGAGATTTCCATTATTCTAATGCGATACAACTTCTGATCATCATAAAATGCCTTAATGACATCTGGACAACCAATAGCATACCCCAACGTAGATGTACTTCTCCCTTCTTCATCTCCTTCCGTAGTAACCTTATACATTTGCAATATTTCCATTTCCTTCACCTTTGTGTTTTCTTTACACTTACTTGGTTTTTAAAAAAGGAACAGCCGCTTTGGCTGCTCCAGGCAGTTAGTGTATAATCCACACTTATTTATAAGTTTTATGTAAGATTAATGCTGATTTCAGAAAAATCACTTCTTTTTTCTTAGGAAAGAATAAATCTGGGCTGGCCGATGCGCGCCTTCCATTTTTTGTTTTTTGAGATTCTTAAGAATATGCAATTCCAATATTTTTTTCCTAAAATTACGTTTGTCCAGTTCCTTATCGAGAATAATTTCATAGGCTTTCTGTAATTCACTTAAGGTAAATTCTTCCGGCATCAGTTGAAAGGCGAAATCACTTTCCAAAACTTTCTTGCGCAAGCGTTGGATAGCGTATTCAATGACCTCCTTATGATCAAAAGCTAAAGGAGGTAATTTGTACACAGACTTCCAAATTAATTTGCTGCCCGTTTGGAAGTCAATTTTTTGTGAATCGACCAGACCGTAATACACAATAGATATGGTTCTTATTCTAGTGTCTCGTTTTAAATTCTGACCGAAAGTGCATAGTTGCTCTAAAAAAACGATATCCGGATTAATGCCTCCTTTTAATTTTAAAGCCATTCTGGCAGTCTCTTCTATTGGCTCTTCATAGCGCACGAACCTTCCAGATAGAGCAAATTTTCCAAAATAAGGTTCATCTTCCCGCTGGATTAAACCCACTTGCAAATCATTGTCTTTGATGGTAAAAAGGATTACATCTACAGCAACTCCCGGCATCTTGTGCCTGAAGAAATCATGTTCTGGTACGGACATTGTGTGTATTATACAATAAGAATGTTTATAAATTTTCTCTCCATTAGAAAAATTATGGATAACTGCATCTTCTGTAAAATAGGCAAAGGGGAAATACCTGCGCATAAAGTGTATGAAGATTCTAAAGTTTTAGCGTTCTTGGATGTCAAACCGCATGCAAAAGGACACACCGTAGTTATTCCTAAAACGCATGGAGTGACGGTATTTGATTTTAAGGATTCTCAGTTACAGGAACTGATGGCTGCAATTCGAAAAACAATGGATAAGATACAGAAAGTGTTGCAGCCGGATGGATTTAATGTAGGCTGGAACCATAATTCTGCTGCAGGACAAGTTGTGCCGCATTTGCATGTCCATATCATGCCTAGATATTTAGGTGACGGCGGAGGAAGTATGCATTCCATCGTCAAGAATCCAGGAGATATGGCCGCAGAAGAAGTGGGGAGAATGTTTAAGTAAAAATGGGGTTGGAAAAATGAGAACAGAAATCATGGTATTAGAACTAGCTGCAATGTTAGGAATGGGGGGTGATAACAAAGATGTTTCTAGTGTTAGTGAAAATCTAGATTTAACCAAACCAGAAGGATGCGAAATAGAAAAAGACATACGCCATTATGAAAGTTTTGGCGGCTTTTGCCACTATCAAATTCTTTGTGGCAATTCTAAAAATGATAAGCTTACATTATACGAAAGAACTTGCACTGTTGAAGGATGGAGAAAAATAGAATTGAGGTGATTTGTCCCCCAGCTATAATGTAGAAATCTTTATATAAAAACCCTATTCTTTTAAGCTTCAAACGGCGGTGTAGCTAAGCCTGGTTATAGCGTCACATAGAAATAGACGAGGCTCATAGAGTTGAGCGATGAGGTTTTCACACCGATGACTAACTCAGCTAACCGGGTTACGTGAAGGTCGGGAGTTCAAATGCCTGCTACACTAGGCGAACGATAACTTACTAGTGTACGGGGTTGAAAGTCTCCCCACCGCCAGTTTTTTTTTCAAATGGTCCATACAGCAACAGAAAAAGATAAGCACTGCTGTCCTAAATGTAAATCCTGTCATGTCGATTTCTATGAATATAACAGAAAAAAGTATCAATCCTGTTTAGATTGCGGATTTGAAGAAGAAGTGGATAAATTTTAGAAACCTAAATCTGTTCTCGTAAAGTGCTTTCCTTTAGAAATTTCTGCTTCAAACTCTTGTAATCTTTGATAATGTTTTTTGTTTAATAATAGAAGATCCATCTCCTTACCCGCCCAAGTAACCTTTATAGAAAACATCACGAACTTCTACTTTCAAATCACGGACCATTTTTTCAAAAGATGCTTGATCAAATCCTTTGTTTGATAAAGAAGATCTAGTCATAGTAGTTCTGACTTTATTCTCTACCATAGTAGCAACTTTACTAAACATTTCTGCGGTATTCTTATGCCCACCTTTGAGAATCTCACTTTCCAAGATAGGTTTACGTTCCTGTAATACCATTGTAAAAATCTTTACTACTTCTTCTTTATAAGTAGTATCGCCTACAAAGTTAGGCTGATGCTCACTGCGAGATTTGATCTTGGTATTAGCTCGGCCATAAGAACGGTATAAAGCCATCTCCAGCTCTTTGACGAAATCTTGCGTAATCATAACGAATGATAAGAGGAAGGAGTATTTAAGTTTTATGAGAAGAAAGTAGAGAATGATAAATCACCCATACATTTAAAAATAACCCGTTTTATTTTCAACCGATGGTATTAGAAAAAATCATAAAATCAGCAAGAATTATCAACACTAGTCCGGGAATCTATGCCGGACTTTTTTGTGCGGGAATGTCTTTAGCGGCAGCAGCATATTCTGATGAAAATGATGTTACCTTATTTGCATTTGCAGGAACATTAACAGCCATAAGTGCTTGGGGAGCAGTAAGAGAGCACAAAGAATACCAAAAAGTAGCCAATTATTGTGAACAATGTGGATTTGACAGATGGATCATGGTTTGGGAAGATTCTAGAAATAAAGCAGAAATCTATGCTTCCAGTGAAAATAGAATTCCAGAGTTTAATCTGGCGCGAAAAGATTACAGGGTTTAATTTAAAGCAAGAATCGAGTCAATCGAAAATCTCCCACAACCATTTAATCGATTGTTTACGTGTTCACTTTCTTCAGGACGCTTTTCTCGGACCCTGCTCTTTCCAATCAAAGTTGATTTCATTTCAAAACCACTAGTGAACACACTCTTGGAAGGAGCAGATTCTAACAGAAATATTTAAATAACAAACGAGAGGTAAACCCATTTATGCCGCGGTGGCACAACCCGGTACTGCGCAAATTTCTGTAAATGAAAGCGTAAGCCTGGAATAACTTTCCAAGGAAGTACCGCACAGCTTGTTTCCGCAAGGATATCCCGGTTCAAAAGCAAGTGTCACGCCACTTGAGAGACGGAGCGACTGCGCTCATTGCATTCGCTTAGTCACTTAAAACTAATCGTGACAAATGATGAAAGTCCGGGCCGCGGCGCTTTTTATTTTCTGATTTGAGTTTGTAGTTAAAGATATCATCTAAAAAATTAAATTAAAAATTAGAACAAAATCACATCTTCTCTAACTTCTTAATCCGTTCATCAATCGGCGGATGCGTGCTGAATGCAGAACTCCATGCTCCTTTCCGAAAGGGTGAAGAAATAAACAAATGTGCCGTAGCCTTGTTAGCATAGTCTACTAACGGATCAGGATCACCTTTAATTTTCCGCAAAGCGTCTGCTAATCCTTTCGGATACCGGGTCAATAATGCGCCATCAGCATCAGCTAAATATTCCCGTTTACGTGAAATGGATAATTTTATGAGTTCTCCTATCACTGGCGCAAGAATTGCTAATACTATCCCGACCACAACTAGCAGCAGCCCCAGCTGATTATTATCTTCCCTGCGTTGGCCATGCGCACCCGTCCAGAAACTGCGCAAAATGAAATCGGATAACAATACTGTTAATCCAACCATCACTGCTGCCAGCATCATCACGCGGATATCATAATTCTTGATGTGAGATATTTCGTGAGCAAGCACCCCTTCTAATTCTAATCGGTTCATTTTCTGCAGTAATCCAGTAGTTACAGTTACTGAAGCATGCTGCGGATCTCTTCCCGTAGCAAAGGCATTGAGCGCGCTGTCTTCAATCACATAAACCTTTGGCGGTTTAGGTAACCCGGCAGCTATAGCTAATCCTTCTACAGTATTGATTAGATAAGCATGTTCTGGTTTAGTAGCTTCCTTGGCATGAACCATCGTAAGAATGGCATTCGCCCCGCCATACCAGCTGAACAAGAAATATAATGTGCCTATAACGGCCGCTAATCCTATTCCGAAATAGCTGTTGCCGTACACTAATCCAAGTACTGATCCTAAAGAAATAACTAATCCAAAAAATAAAAAAACAAGCAGGAAAGTCCGGCGCTGGTTCGAAGCAATTTCTTCGTAAATGCCCATGTCCTAAAATTCCACTTTAACTGCTTTCTTCTCTTCCTGTGTAGTCTGGAAGAATTCCCGTTCCTTAAAACCAAACAATTTAGCAAAAAAGTTAGTGGGAAACGATTGGATGGCTTGATTGAGAGGCATCACGTTATCATTATAAAACTGCCTAGCGTAAGCAATCTTGCTTTCCGTTCCTGCTAATTCTTCCTGAAGAAGTTTAAAATTCTCGTTTGCTTTCAACTGCGGATAATTTTCAGCGACAGCAAAGATTGATTTTAATGCTTCAGTGATCTGATTGCTGGCTTTAGCTTTCGCCTGCATTGATCCGGACATGAGAGAAGTTCTTGCTTTAGTCACTTCTTCTAATACTCCTTTCTCGTGCTTCATGTAGCCTTTGACTGTACTGACTAAATTTGGGATTAAGTCATATCTGCGTTTCAATTGCACGTCGATTTGTGACCAGGCATTGTCTACTCTTACTTTAAGCCGGACTAAACTATTATACAAATATATTACTAATAATAATACGATTACGCCAATAATGATTCCAATTGTTGTTCCTGTTACCATGTTAACCTCCTAATTTAGTATTCAAGTATGGTTCTATTTTTAAAGCTTCTTGTTAACTTTCTAATTAAACAACCTTTTTATAAAATAGCCAATTTTTATACACATGAACATAGTGGTAGATATAGATGAAGAGTTGGCTGAATTAATGGACTCTTACTTCCTATACCAAAATCAAAAATATAACACCCATGTCCAAAAAAAAGATATGTTTTCTTATTCATTCAGCGACGTTTTCGGAGGGACTGAAGAAGAGAACCGGCTAAAAGTTTTGGATTTTTTTAAAAGTGAACAATTCCAGAACCTTAAACTGGTGAATGGAGCATTAGACACCATTAAACAATTAGCTCAGAAACATCAGCTGTGCATAATCACTGCGCGCCCACACGTTATCCAAAAAGAAACAGAACAATGGCTGCAGCAGCATTTTCCTGATTGCTTCCAAAGCATTAATCTTACTAACCAATGGCATGGTGTCGGAGATAAACAGTTAAAATCATCTATCGGGAAAAAACAAAAAATAGATTTCATGATTGATGACAGTTTAAGCCACGCCATGGATTGCGCATCGCAAGGCATCAATGTCCTGCTGGTAGATTTCGGTTATCCTTGGAACCAAGTTTCAAAAGAATTGCCAGAAAATATTAAAAGAGTGCATTCTTGGAAAGAGATAGTTGAAGAGATTGCTAGGTATGGAAGAAACAATAAAAAATAATAACTCCGTTGAAAGAAAGTTTAAGATTACCTGCTGCCGTTCTTATTTGACTCCCAAAGGGCGATGTTATACCTGTTCTGAAATAGAAGAAAAAGAGGAATCTGAAATGGACAAAGACCGAGAGGAGGAAGAATGATAAAGATCATTTCTTGGAACGTGAACGGCATTCGCGCGATTATGAAGAAAGAATTTCTAAATTTTGTAAAACAAGAAAACCCAGCCATTTTGTGCGTTCAGGAGACTAAAGCGCACCCGGATCAAGTTGATCAAACGCTCTCTGAGTACCAGCATCATTTTTGGAATGCTGCAGAAAAAAAAGGATATTCTGGCACGGCAATATTTAGTAAAATTGATCCTCTCTCTGTCCAGTATAATTTTGGCGAAAAAGAAAACCACAAAGAGGAAGGCAGGATAATCACTTTGGAATTTGCTGATTTTTATTTAGTGAACGTCTATACTCCTAATTCCAGCCGAGGATTAGTGCGACTAAAATATCGGCAAGAATGGGATCAATTATTTTTGAATCATATCATAAAGCTGGAAAAGAAAAAACCAGTAGTTATCTGCGGAGATTTGAATGTGGCGCATACGGAAATAGATTTAGCCAATCCCAAATCCAATTACAACAAAACTGCCGGCTATACTCAAGCAGAAATTGATGGCATACAAAGATTATTAGATGCTGGTTATATTGACAGTTTTAGGGAGTTTAACCAAGAAAAAGGACATTATACCTTCTGGAGCCAGATGTTCAACGCCCGGCAGAGAAACATAGGATGGAGAATAGATTATTTCTTAGTATCCAAAAAAATACATGCAAAAATGAAAAAAGCGTTTATTCTTCCCAAGGTAATGGGATCAGATCATTGTCCTATCGGTTTAGAACTGGAAAACTGAATATTTAGGAAAGATAAATCTTTAAATACTCCTCCCTAAATAAAACAACCATGGCTTTCGACATTCTTTCCATGATCCTGGTTGTAGTAGGCCTCTGTGTATTTGAAACAGTCAGCGGCATCGATAACGCAGTTATCAACGCTGAAGTGCTTAGAACTATGTCAGCAAAAGCCAGACGATGGTTCTTAATTTGGGGAATCTTGATTGCTGTTTTTATCGTAAGGGGTTTGTTACCTTGGTTGATTATCTGGTTTTCAAATCCCTCATTAGGATTTATCGGCTCGCTTACTGCTACCTTCAGTTCTGATCCGGCAGTCATTGAAGCCATTGAACAATCTGCACCATTATTGTTAGCTGGCGGGGGAACATTCCTGATACTGCTATTTTTCCACTGGCTTTTCATGGAACCAAAAGTATATGGCTTACATATTGAGAAATTCTTCAACCAACATGAGGTTTGGTTTTTTGCAGTAGCGTCGGTAATACTTTCTGCAATTGTCTGGTTTACGCTGCAGCAAAATCCCTTCATGGCTTTTGCTGCAGTATTAGGGTCAACAGCTTTCTTTATCACCCACGGATTTAAGGAAAATGCAGAAAAAGTAGAGCATGAGATGCTGCATAAAAAAGAAGGATTAAGTGACATCAGCAAAATCATGTACTTAGAAGTCATAGATGCCACTTTTTCAGTGGATGCTGTTCTGGGCGCATTTGCATTTACTTTATCAATCCCCTTAATTCTTATCGGCAATGGTTTGGGCGCGTTGGTAGTGCGAAAAATAACCACCAGCAATATCGAGCGAATCAAGAGATATAAATATTTGAAGAACGGGGCGATGTATTCAGTCTTATTACTGGGTATAATCATGCTCTCAGAAAGCTTCGGAGTGCACATCCCGGTCTGGCTTTCCCCGCTGATTACTTTAGCGGTGTTAGCATATTTCTTTTACAGATCAGTGAAGGAAGCAGATAAGAAACAAGCAGAAGTGGTGTGAAGCCGCAACATGAGTAATACCTCTGAAGTCCAAGAGATTTATACTACAAAAGCAGGATTATATCATCGGGTATTTTTTCAGATTCTTAAATATGATAAAGCAGTTCAATCATTTTTCCAGAAAGAAAAATACCTGCGTTCTAAATTAAGAGTCCTGGATGCTGGTTGTGGTTCAGGTCTTATCACCAAAATATTACTTGCTTTGGCAAAAGAAAATAAACTTTCTGGAATTACTTTTGATGCTTTTGACCTTACCGAGAACATGCTGAATATTTTTAATAGATGGGTCGTAAAAAAAGATCTTAAGAATATTGAAATAAAACAAGCCAATGTTTTAAGACTTAACGAGCTCCCTAAAAGATGGAAAGATTATGATCTTATTGTGTCTTCTGCAATGTTAGAATATTTATCAAAGAAAAATATTGCCATTGCTTTAGCAGAGCTAAGAAATTTGCTGAAGAAGGATGGAACAATAATTATCTTGATTACTAAACGTAATTTTGTAACGTATTGGCTTGTTAAAAGATGGTGGAAAGCAAGAACTTATAAAAACAAAGAGATTGAACAAATATTCTTTAAAGCCGGATTTCATAATATCAAATTAAAACTATTTCCAAGACCATACAACTATCTTAATCGGGGCGTTTTAATAATAGAAGCAAATAAATAAGACGGGGTGATTTTTACACTTCATCTTTCTCAGTTCTTTCATAGCAAGGTTTGGTTTAGCTTACTGCAATTGGAAAATTCGGTAATGTAACCATTTAACTGGTAAGCTGCTCTTCTATAATCCTGAATAGGATTATTCCATCAGTCAATTATACCTACTACCAAAAATTCATCTTACTTAAAAAGAGAAATCATCACTTTGCCCGCAGCTGGATAAGTAATTCTCTGGCTCGTTCTTTGTCTACAGCATAAATCGCTTGAAGATATTTCTCTCCCAGTTTAATGCTGTCCGGACATTCAGAACTGCAGGGAAAATGGGAAAGGATAACTAAATCTTGTTCCCGTTGGGAAAGGTTTGTGTGAGGATTAGTAGGAAGATGTTGGGGATTAGGATTCTTATCAAAATTCGAACAGAAAAATTTCACACAGCATAAAGGGTATCCCAACACTAATCCTAAATCGTGGTGATTCTGAACTAATTCATAATAACTTGCTAACCAAGCTTTCTGCTCGTCTTTGGAAATGTAAACAAAATACATTCCTGGCCGTTTATCATCTTCAGGGATGCGGATGCCTTTATTGGAGTAAGGGCTTTCATCGGCAAAGAGAACTTTAAAGTTTGACTTAACCAGATACAGATTATTTTTCTGACAGAATTGTTCTACCCGGTAAAGTTCTTGGCCATAAAAACCCTGCCGTACGACCTCTTTCGTGTTTTGCAAAAGCAGCACTATCTCTTGAGCTTTCGTCTTGGAGCCGAAGATCAGGGATAACTGTTTCAACATAAGTATTGCATAATTGAGGAATATTTATTAATTTCGGGTATGCGGGCTTCATCCAATAAAATGAAAATCTTAAGATTTGCTATCACCGCCACAGCAGAGCCACGGGGTATTGCGCAAATCTTCAAGACGGATTTTCAATCATTCCTCGCTGATCGCTGCAGAGCAACGGGGTATTTATATCCCAGCGAGGAATAAATAGCCACCACCTTAAGACGCAAGAAATACAACAGCGATTGTATTTCTGCACAGAAAACTGATATTCTTCAGTTTTCTTGCGAACGATACAAGCGATTAATTTCCTAATATTTTTATAGGGGAGGCATATTTTTAGGGTAATGGACCTAGAAGAAATACAATCACAGTTTGAAAAGGCATTGGCAGAACTAAATGAGGAATCTGAAAAAAGAGGTTATGAACAAAAAGCGGTCATTTGTAATGAGCAAGGCGTATTTATCGATTTTGCTGGTGTAGAGTTAAATTACAGCCGTTATTCTTTAGAAGATAATCTAGAATATTATCTTACACAACAGACAGAAAAACACGAAAGCTATCAGCGAGTGTTACAAAATCATAAGTTAAAAACTAAA
Source organism: uncultured Methanosarcinales archaeon (assembly GCA_964425545.1). Taxonomy (GTDB): domain Archaea; phylum Nanobdellota; class Nanobdellia; order Woesearchaeales; family GW2011-AR9; genus JACPIL01. The sequence goes on from CAYRMP010000004.1 coordinate 18,758, forward strand.
ATAGAACTGCGAAAATTTAACAGCAGTTGGTATTCATTTCTTCAGCGTTTTTCAAAACCTCAGCCGGAGGGATGGAGGGACGTAATCAATCGAGCAGCAGTTAAAGTCGCCTTTGACAGAACTATAAAAACTGGAGCATTGCTGGGAAAATATTTCTTTGAAAATTTTGCTGCTGATTATACAAAAAACAAATTTGATGATGTCCGAAAAAAACTGGTTGTATCTACTGATAACATCCATCATATTGCAGATGATATCGAAACGCTCGACACCCTGAGATTGCATTATCTTGAACATAAAGAACTAATTTGGTATGGGAAGCAGAGTTAATTCCTGAGTAAGAAGCAGTTCATATATCTCTTCTGGTTGTTTGCCTTGAACAATTAAATTATGAACAAAAGCGAAGGAAACATTGTGCAGACCATTTCCTGCCGGCTGTTCAGTAATGATTGCTTCACCTAAATCAGCGATATTGTTTTCTCGGATAACTTTCATCCACAGCAAAGAAAAAGCATAGGCTTTAGCTTCTTCGTCATGCGGATTTGTTAAAGTCTTAGTCAATACGTGCCCTAACTCATGGCCAATAGTAAGCATGACTCTTCCGAGTGTATCGTTAAGGATGAAAATTTCTGAAAGTAAACCTTGCCGGCTTCTATTAAGAGAAAGACCGATAGTATTTGAAGATGGCGCAATCTTTCGGAATTCTTTCCTGTTCAGGATGCTCATTTTGATATCATTGGGAAAAGAATGTTGAAATATTTTCTCAAAGGTCTCTTCGACAAATTCTTTAATCTCTTCTGCTTTGCCAACAAAGATTCCTTCTTTTCCCGGTTTGAGGAAATTCTCAGGAACAAAATGGTATTCTGGTTTAGGAGTATGAAAGAGATAATTCTCTTGTTGTAGTGAGTAAGGCAACAACTTTTCTTTGCCTATAGAATACTGAAATGAAATATCTCGAGAAGGAATAAACATACCGTCATTATAACTAGAAGTAGAAGTTGCGGTAATTGAATAAAATGGCTGGCTAAGAGAATTACTGAGAGAGTTACCGAGAGAGTTACTGGGGGAACAGCTGGATGGATTATAGATGGGAGTGCTTTGAGTGATATATTCTAATCCTTGGTGAGACGCATGATACATAGTTAGAGTTATAAGATCTTATATCCTTTAAATGTTTACAAGAAAAGTGAGACCTAAAAGTCAATAATATTCAGTAATTGTTGGAAATACCAGTAATATTCAGTTTAAATCAATTATTCCTTTTTTATTGTTCATAAAGTATGAACTAGAGAAAAATGCTTTTTTATTTTTCTCGTTTTTATAATCTCCATACGCAGTATTACTATTATTTTCTTTTTGTAAGTGAACTAATGTTTCCAAAGCTGCTTCTTTTATCTTACTAGGAGTTATGTCTCTTATCCTGGTAAAATACGGAAAAGGAGAAAAGATTCTGCAGATATTTTCCAGGACATAGATAGTTCCTTCTTTGTCTTGAACAGTAGATTGTTTTATCTCGTGAACTACTTTTTTAGGCTGAAGGAGGTTAGTGTAACCCATGCGGATAATAAACCACTGCTGCAAACCATTTTGATGTAGGTATGCGTCGCTGAAAACATTATGATACCAATCCGGATCAGCAGTTTTTTTACCTTGCTGGATGTAAAGCGGAGCAGGCACGGTAAAATAATGCACATCTAAATACTGTTTTCCCATAGATAAAGAACCAGACATAATCTTTTCTTGATCTCCATTAAGCAAGGACACAAGATCATGATCATTAAGGTTAGCAATAAGAGGCGAAAGCTGTGCATCAAAAAGATATTGCTTAGAAGCCGATAAATGCTGTTGAATAGTTTGCTGCAGGTATGCAGATATTTCGGAAACAGCAGGTTTAGTGTAACGGCCTAAAACTAGAAAACTCCGGCGTAAGGCATTCAGATCAGGATTACTGAGATCAAGATTGTCAGTAGTCATAAAATCTATAGAATATACCTCGCAATCAAATACTACTTTGAACTCGGGTAAAACTAGAGGAGAATCAGCAGACATCTATCATTGTATCATAGGACTGATATTTAAGAATTACCTATAGTAACTATTTACCTTTTTTGCACCTCGTTCTTTTCTTTTTCAATTTGGTCTAAAACTAGTTTCCTATTTTCTGGATCAGTTTCAATCAAAGGCCAATAACCGCTCCCATCGGCAGTACAAATTAATTGATTCAGCAAGTTCCATCCTTCTCCGAAATGTTCACACGATAATTCATATTTTACGTTTGGAGAGGGATTAACATCGTAATTTTTCCGATAAATAGATACATAATCCCGTATTCGCGCCAATTCACGCGCTGAATCTGTTTCTAAATCAGCCATAAAACCAAATTTTAAAGAGACGCTATAAAAAACTTATGAATCGGCTGTGAGAAAACCTCAAAAAGTCGCTAGGGTCACTTCGTTCTCAAGCTGCTTAACAGCAACCTAGGCCTGCACCTTCGTCTTTTTCTTGCTGCCAGCGATTATTCTACAAAAACCTTACTTTCTTTGGTTGTCATAACCCCGTCAGCAATAGTGCAGGTCATGGGCGTATCAAAAGTCCAAGAAAATGATTCGCCGGATTTGAAGAACCCGCTGCGGACTTTACTGCATTCCCGCACGCCAATAATCATGGCTTTGTTGATTGTTCCATATCTAGTATTTTTCCAGATAACTGTATCGCCAGCCTTAATATAGAGTTTAGCCGGGCTGAAACCATCAGCAGTCATTTTTACAGTGTAAGTGGTGCTTTTTGGTTCTGCTGCAACTTCTGCGATCACATCACCTGTTAGATCGTCGCCAGAATCTTCAGATGCTTCGGGCTGTTCTGGTGCGACCGTAGCTTCTTGAACTAGTTCTGGCGCAGTTTCGGCTGCTTCTTCCTTACTGAAACCATCTAGAGAAGCAGTAAGCCTTTCACAGCCCGTTAGAAGGGAAACAATAGCTATAATTAGAAGAAATGAAACTGCTTTATTTTGAATCATGACCAGAGAAATATCGCTTCCTATAAAAATATTTTGGTTCACTACTTTCAAATACTAAAGACCGTAATCTTTATATATAAGTGCCTATTTTAGAGTAGTAAACATCTATCACCTCTTTTTCCCCAGCCAGCCTTTCGGGGCTGGCCAGGGGTTTATATTCATTTTCTATCATATACTTGGTTTTATATCGTTTTTAAGTTTTATATCTTTTTTTCTGCTATTGGTCTAATTTTCAATTCATAGAAAAACCAAAGCACATACTACCCTACCAGAAAACTAGCAAAGATTAATGGGTCTATCGTTTTTCAAATAAAGCCATTAAGCTGTTGTTGAGAGAATTTATGGCCACGATGACCGAGTGGCTTGAATTGGTCTTAGCAAGCTTCAGATAAGATTCAAGTTTTTTTATGTTGTTTATCTCTTCTTTAAGCAAACGAAGCTTTTCTGAATTATCAGCCAACTTTTTCTCCACAAGAATTTTTTTTTCAATCAGTTTAAGATAAGCAATAATTTGCTCAATGTGCTTCTGGAACTTTCCGTCAACCTCTTCGCCGGAATTAAGTGCTTCTACCACTCCAGAGATATTTGATGATATTGCCCCATAGGATTTTCTTATTTGTTCAGCAAATTGCTGAAGCAGTTCTAATTTACTCATGTTTTCCACCAAGAATGTCAGCAGTGCTTGCTCCAAGTACCGCCAATAATGAATTTGTGGCCACTTTTTTATATATCTCAGCAAGAGGAGTATATATATCTATAAAACCAAACACCAGCAAAGTTGCTGCCACCACCACTAATGCAGTTAAATAAATAACAGTTGCCCTTACGGGAATAAAGCGAATAACTTTTATTTCCTTTACTTTTCTGAACCCGGAATAATACATAAAAAGAATGCACACTGCTAAAGATAAAATATAAAGGAATGTTGCTCTTAATACAGAGATGTGCTCAGCTATTTCCACACCATAAAAAAAAGCAAAATGCCCTACTATTCCGAAGATTGCTCCGATACTTCCCCGGACTAGATCTTTATAAGTTATTTTTGCGAGAGGGTGGCTTTGGGTGCTTTTCATTTCCTTTTCTATGCTTTTAAGTTCCCCCATCTCTCCCTTGACCATCTTTTCTATTCTTTTTTCTTCAGCTAAAATTTTCTTTTCCTGTTTCGGCTCGCTTTCCGGCACCTTACTTTTTGTTCTTTTCATGATTATTTTGACTTAAACATTTGACCTTTTAAAACATTTGCATTTTCAGTAAGTAATATGTCTGGTTTATCTTTCTTAAGTACTCCTAAAAAAATTTAACTG
>CAYRMP010000005.1:0-10144 GCA_964425545.1 uncultured Methanosarcinales archaeon
TATAGTAGGTTGCGGCACTGGGCAGGCAGTTAGAGTTAAAAATGTTGAAAAACAAGCGCCGACTGGTCTTAAGGGGAGTGCAAAAGTACTAGAATTTGTAGATAGGGATGAAATGGAGAAATTTTATAGTTCAACCCCCGTATGGGAATTACCTAGTAAAAACTGAGCACAGATCTGCAAAGAAATGGGCTATGGTGGATGTGAGGCAGGTTCACTTTTCAAGCATCTCGTGGTTTATAAGAGTAATGATAGTAGTTGTAATGTAGTAGAATATGAAAATGATGATACGGGGTTGGTGCCATGTTCTTATTGGAGTTCTCCTGAAATAGGAAGTTGTATGAATTCTGGTGGCTTAGATTATGGTACTAACAGTGTCATAACTGGAGTTTTCTGCACTAAGTAAATTTCTTATTTTTTTCTTCTTCTTTTGTCTAAAAATAATTTAAAAAATAAGAATTTGTTGCTCCAGTAGTTATAGCTTGGCTCGCTTCGGCACATACAACATTTCCCCTTTCACAAAGAATTCAAATACGGCAAGGTTACGTTTCCGCACATCTTCTATAACTAAATTAAAGGAGTTGCTGCTTACTACTTCTATATATCTTCTATCAGTAGGCTGGATGTCTTTAAAGCAGATTCCATCGTTTTCAAAACGTTTTTCTAACGAAGATACATACAAAGAAACCAAATTTCCAGAACGTGTATTATTTACCAGCAAATAATTATCTTGAAGAGCATGAAATATATTATCTCTGGCTACTACCTTTCCGCTGAACAAAACCAGCCCTTCTAAGTGTCCTTCACTGATGGTATGAACATCGGTGTGACTCCCGGTTTGTGTTTTTTCAGCATCATAACCCATTTCCAACAGCTTCTGTTGAACCTGCTTGTCCATATCCTACACCTTCCCTAACCGGGCTAATTCTTCTTCTGGTTTCGCTTTTGAAACCATCTGCACATTAAATTCTAAGCGTGAAAACATTTCGTTTTTTTTAACTTGACCCAGCAATTTAAGCTGCTCGCCTAACAAATCTGTTTTAACCTCTTCAAAGGCAGAGATATTTTCTTTGTAGATGGCTATTTGTTCTTCGGTCTTCTCTAGTAAATGAGTGGTTTGATTCTTCCACAGCACCCCTCGGATATTGCCTGATCCGTCATCAAGAATTAAATTCATTACATATGACAGTGTTGGTTTTACTTCCCCATGGCTATTACAACTAAAAGCTCCGCCGGATTCAGTTACTTTTTTACTGCATTCCGGGCACACATTAAAAAAACGAGGATCGAAAACCTGTACAACTGTACCGACGATTTCTGCGCCAGCGCCGTCCTGAAGCTCGCTGATTTTTCTTCGGTCATGTGCTGCTGCTTCCCGCACTGATTCTATTTTTTCCCCTTCCGGATTGATTTCCATACTTCCTTGGTTACCCATATGGATTTCCTTGCCATTATTATTCTCCCGCACATAAGCATCTTTTACCAGCAATATGTCGCCTTCTGAAACATTTTTTAGTAGATCTACTTGGTCGTTCCAGAAAACTACCCTAATGGTGCTGGTTTCATCTCCAATAATAAGTGAGCAAACCTTGCCGCTGCGATCTTCCTTGGAAAATTCGCGCGTTTCAAATTTACGCATTACTTTTCCCAGCGTGGTAACATTGCGCATGCCGGAATAGATTTCTTTGATCTTCAATTTTTTTTGTGTTGTAGAAACAATTTCTATGCCTAATTCGTTGGCAACGATATGCGCTGCTCCTTCCTCACTGATAAGACCAGAAAGTTCATTAATTTTAGCTTTCAGTTTCAATTCTAATTCTTCGCTTCCGAGCTTTCCGCTGGCCAGGATTTTTTGTTTGATTTCAGCTAAAGGAACTTTGTACATTATGACCACCCCTACAATAAGAGAACAAGATAAAAATACTTTATAATTATTTATCTACTGAAGGATATAGCTGAAAGATAATAACCAAAATACTTGAAGATAGACCAAGAAGGGGAAATTACTTCAAAAATTTCTCTTCGAGAAAGGCTCGATATTGATCCAGATTTAAATTGACTCTTGCTGCTCCGGTCTTTATTGCGGCTTGCGCAACGGCAAAACTTTCTTCAACCGCCACTCTCTTGTCAAAGGGCTTGGGAACAATATAATCTTTGCCGAATTCCAGTTTTTCTATACCATATGCCTTAAGAACATCTTTAGTCACGGGCAGTTTTGCTATTTTGGCTATGGCGCGGGAAGCCGCTAGTTTCATCTCTTCATTAACTTGTGTTGCTCTCGTATCCAGTGCCCCCCTAAATATGAACGGAAAACCTAAAACATTATTTATCTGATTTGGAAAATCACTCCTTCCCGTCGCTATAATTATGTCTGGCCTTGTTTTTTTGGCAAGTTCGTAACTTATTTCAGGATCTGGATTGGCTAAAGCAAAAACTATGGGATTATCAGCCATGGAAAGAACCATTTCTGGAGTTAATATATCTTTTCCCGACACACCTACAAAAACATCTGCCCCGGCAATAGCTTCTTTGAGCGTCCTTGCTTTTGTTCTCGAGGCAAAATATTCCTTATAACTATTCAAATCTTTTCTTTCTTTATGGATTACCCCTTTGCTATCCACCATAATGATATTTTCTCTTTTTACTCCAAGTTTCTCATGAAATTTTGCGCAGGCAATTCCCGCGGCTCCCGCCCCGGAATAAATTACCTTTACTTTGGAAATCTCCTTTCGGGAAAGTTCAAGAGCATTAATTAAAGCTGCTCCGGAGATTATTGCTGTTCCGTGCTGGTCATCATGAAAGACCGGTATGCCTAAATTTAATTTTTTTAATTCCTCTTCTACCTGGAAACATTCTGGCGCTTTGATGTCTTCAAGATTTATTCCCCCATAGGTGGGAGAAATTAATTTTACCACGTTGATTATTTCTTTTTCGTCATGGCTGTTTATCAGAACATCTACTCCGTCAACATCTGCAAATTTTTTGAATAGAACCACTTTTCCTTCCATTACGGGCTTTCCGGCTAATGCTCCGATATCTCCTAAACCTAGAACGGCTGTGCCATTGCTAACGACAGCAACTAAATTGCCTTTATTGGTATATTTGTAAGCAAGAGCGGGATCTTTTTCAATCTCCTTGCAAGGGACAGCTACACCGGGAGTATAAGCTAAAGATAAATCTTTTTGGGTTGCGCATTTAACTTTAATTAAAGTGCCTATTTTCCCCTTTTTTTCTGCATGATAATCAAGTGCTTCTTGTTCTTTTTTGGTTGACATTTTTTATTGTTTATAAAGTATGAAATACTTTTAAACTAGAGAAAAATTTTTATTTTTCTCGTTACCGTTGATTAAAAAACTCTTACTTTAAAAAACTATCACTTAGCGTTTTTCCTTAAATTAAAAAATCAGTTCTTCCCAAAATCTAACCCTAATTTATACTGTACCGGCACAAATTTCCCGTTTTCAAAAACAGCATATTCTTGCGGACTGTCTACACAAAAAGCCACTTTCTTTTCCATTTCAACAAATAGTTCATTTTCACAACTGCCAAAGTTCCAATACGAAGGCTTCACTTTCTCCAGGCAATCCTGAATATTTTCAGCAGATTTGCATTCATTCACTAATTTTCTTGCTTCGTCCTGCAGTAAGAAATATTCATCAAAATTATAATCCAAGTTAACTCTGAAACCGGAATTGAAAATATAATGCGGCGCATTCTTTTGACCTAAAAAAACCCCTTTATCGGTCTTGCCAATCAGCTCTTTTCCCTGGCGAGAGATGGTATAACTGGCTTCGGTATTATATTTCTTATACAGAGAATTAAATTCTAAATTAACTTCCCCGTCAACATTTAGAGAACAAAATTTCTGATCTTTATTCCAATAATTAACTCCTCCTGATGCGCCGCAGGAAGGAGTGTCGGCAAAACCGCCTTTTTCAGCTAAAGAAAGGGCAGTTTTTCTTCCCACTTGAAGTGCAAGCTGATCTGTATCTGCTAATTGCTTTTCACTTTCTACAAAATTATAATGTAAGAAATCCAGCTGCCAAGTTCCTTTTGGCCTGACACCAAATTCTACCGGAGATAACACTACGAAAACTATGGCGAAAATGACCACAATTCCGATCCAATGAAATAGCGCGCCTTTTTTTGATCTCATTTTATCTAAACTCCCGCCCTATCCAAATAGTTTTACCACTAAATTTTTTTTATTTCCTGTGCCGTCGGCATTAGTAAGGTATATTACTCCCTTTTCATCTCCCATAAAAACAACATTATTGTAGGATAACAATGGCTCTGGATCCTCATCGACGCCGTAGGAAACTGAATCATATACTGCTGCTGCTCCTTCTATTTGCCGTTGTTCGAAATAAGCCTGCATCTTTTCCGTAAAAAGAGCTTCATCATTTGCATTGACTGCTAAAAAGATAATGTCCTTCATTATTACTTCTTTAGTCTCGAATATCATTGGATAATTAACCATTTCCAGAAGCGCTTCCTGGCCCTGGAATGAAGCTATCCTCTCTAAAGTTCTATCGTTCTTATCTCCGGCATCAGTACGCAAGACTACTACTGCAAAAAAACCCAGCATGGAAAGTATCAATACTAAGGAAAGTAAATCTGTAAAATCATCCATCAGTCCTCGCTTATTTTTAATTAGGCTTGTCATCTTAAATCCTCGTCTGGACGTGTATAACTAAACGCGTAGGTTCTAATCTATCTGCATTCCTTACCAACACTTGCTTGTAAAGAGTAAAATCAACTTTGTTGAAAAATTCATTTGTAGCCAGCAATTTTTTTTGTCCATCGAGTATTGGCGTATACCCTTCTAACTCCAACGCAAAATTAAAATCTTTAATTCCTTTCTCGGATTCCGTACGATAACATTGATCCATCCGTTCTTGAGTAAATTTTTTTAAATCGATAACTCCGGCAAAAATCCGCCCAGTCGTTGAGTCTTGATAAGTAAAACACTCCGGCGTATTTACAAATCGCAGACTTATCAACTCTGCCCGCAGTTCCTGAGGAACCTCGACCAAAGATCTTTGATATTGTGGAAAAATAGCAAAAACAAGTATAAGAGCGGCTACAACTACCACGAAGGCAGCAATACCCCAATAGATCTGTTTCCTGGTTAAATCAAATATGTCGTCTTCGCCCATTTTTCTTAATCCTCTGGTACATAAGACCTTTCAATCAATGTTGGCCTGGTCAACGCAATCAACGCTTCATACTGAGCTTCTACTTCCAATTGTGAATCTCGTTCACTGCCAGACACGTATTGGCCATCTTTGACTAAGATGAACTTGTTAGCATTTTGTCCTGAAGTGACATAAACAACATCAGTGATCTTGTAATTTAATAAATTCAACCATATTGTTTCCCCAAGGTTAGTCCATGCTTTTGCGTCACTACCGCTTGAACTTCCCCACACAATTTGCCCGGTAGAAGTTACTTCTCCTTGCGGCGTGACTGATTCATCGCTAATCGATCCTAAATATGATTTTTCTGCTGCACTTAATGTCGGCCACATTGGAATCTGGAAAGCTCCGGTAAAAGAATCCTTACATTTGTCTGGTTGTAACTGCTGGATTGTTGCACCGGGATATCGTAGAGCAGCTATGCCGCTGAGTTTACAATATTTACCATCGAGTTCTCCAAAGCCGGAATCAAAACGGATTACTTGATGTGCTAAAGTGGTGAAATAATCTCTAAACCAGATGCATGCTCCTTCTGGACCTTGCACATTGCAAGCATAGACTGCTTTTCTAATTTCATTGCCATTAGCATCAATTTGTGTACCTATTTTTGTTGGATCTGCTTTATAACTGGCAGCATAGAAATACATATCCGGTTCCTCATGGCGATATTTATATTCAAACTTTTCTTCCAACTCCCCCGTAGTTGCTGCGCATCTTTTGGGTACGTTTGAGCCGCCGATGCTGAGGAAGCAAAATTTACCGTCTAATTCTCCGAATCCACTTTGTAATTCGATGGTGGCGGATTTTGCTGCTTTATTATCTGGCTGGAACCAGCGGCAGTCGCATTGGTCTTCCATGGCACAGGCATAGTAACCTTCTTTATCACTCAATGCAGTAACGATATCTCTGAAAACGCCCTTCTTAGAAGGATCAAGATAATATTTTCTTCCTTCCGACAAACCAGAATATTCAAACGATTTGGCCGGATCTAATTGCGCCCCAGCGCAGGGCACGGAAGATTTTGTTTCTGATCCGCTTAAGGCTGCTGGGCTTGCTTCCTTTTTAAGAGTAAATGTATCCGTAACTGCCGTTGCCGTCTTAACGCATTCCCGCAACATTATTTTATTTTTTTCTTTTTCTAAACAGAGATTATCTTTACCTTCAAGAGTTCCAAATGCCTGATATCCTACTGGGAGTGAGAAGTATCTGATTATCTTTTTCTGCTCTCCTTCTCCCTTGATAAAAACGCTTACCGAACTAGAACTCAAAATAAAAGCGTACTTAGAAACTTTCTCGGGATATTGCACTACAGCTTCTCCCGGGGTGCCTATTAAAGTATCTACCATCATTTTAAGATCATCGGCAATAATAATTTTATTTGTGGTTTCAGAACTGGCGTACTTTGATGCAATACTGAAAATAGAATAGGCAGCAATGAGGATAATCATAATCTCTAAAATCATCATCAAAGTAGTAATTCCTTTCTTGTCCATCCTGGCCATTTCCCTAATCATGTTTGTTTGGCCCATTTGATTCGTTTTATTCATTTGTTCCGCCGTAATTGCCAATTAAGCGAATGTTATCATCAAACTTGATGAAATACAACACGGTCCGGCGAGGTATTTCGTAGTAGCTATCTGCTGGTTTGCCTAAAGCGCGTTCAATCATAAAATTATTACCTTCACAAGTATATGAATTAACTCCTATTGCTTTGCCTATATTGCAGGTTTCTACTGTTAAGTCATAATCGAGATTAGTACAAAGAACTTTTTTAGGAGTTACCACCACATTTTCCCCAAATGCGGGAACATCAGATTCTGATTCTCTAAAAAGGCACAGGCAATTTTTAGTATCATCACATTGGCCTGGTTTCAAGAGGCGCTTGGAATAATCAAAGAGACTTTCTAATGACTTTGCATCAACATTAATTACCGTTTCCTGGGTTTCTTTTTCAAAATATACTATGGCTGTCTCATCATCCATGATCAACAAAACGCTTTTCCGCTCCCCTATTTGCCCGTGTTCTTGAAATTCATTTAATCCTTTTGCAAATTCATAAAAATTGTCTTTCGCCTGCTCGCTAGTACGAAAAATTCCAGAAATTATATAACACGCGGGAATGAAAATCATGAGACAAAGAAGTAATGAAACCAAAAATTGCACCATAATTCCCCTCTTTGACGTTACCTGCCACATTGATGTAAACCTTTTTACGTAAAAACCTTTTATGTAAACTTTTTATTTAATCCATTCGCTACTTATACATTTGTATTTTTGACCATTAATTAATTCAGATAATTCTCTCCCTTCGTTCACTTCTTTGCATCCGTACCAGAATCCCTTGTTACAAATCAATGAACCATACTCGGGGGTTGATTTCCAATCCCAACGGAAAAGATTCTTAGGATCCATTTCTTCACCGATAGAAAGATACTGGTTAGGGTCGGCATTTAAATCACTGAATTCTTTTAAAGAGATGATTGCCCCATCATCTACTTTTAATTGGCCGCAATCATTTTGGCCGGGATCTTCTTCACTAGCCATAATCCAGCACCCGTCTTTGATTGTGGGGTCGTAACTAAATTCATCGTTATCACAATCATTATCTTCTGAATGACAATCTTTGCCTACCCAGCCAGTACAAGCTAATCGAATATTACCTTTGAGTGCGGGATCGCTTTCGTCATCAGTATTGCCGAATATTTCAATGGAACGATAACTTTTGAAAGCAGCCGGTTCAGATTTCTGCTCAGTTGGCTTTTCTTCGGCCGGTTTTTGTTGAACTGCCTGTTGGGTGATCATTTCCCCTGTTGCAATTCCACAAACTGGCTCGCTATTATATTTCTTTACATCTTCTTCTTTTTGTGCATCGGTAAAAGTAGCAGGACATCCCTCTGAGATAGAATCGCCGAAAGTACAGGGGCATTTGTCAAATAAATTACGGATGCCGTCTTTATCCGCATCTCCTTGAATTCCTCCGATTTGGGCGCCAACAATATCGCTTTGGGAAAAAAGCCGGGGAACTATCACGATAGCTAAGAGAATTAATATTACTGCTATAACTATAACGATTTCCCCTAAAAGCCCCATCGGACTTAATCCTTTTTTATTAATCAGCATCACTTCACCTTTATTGTCCGGCAGTATCTCCATCTCCGCATAATTCCTGCGCTTTTTCCAGAGAACCGAGTAAAACTGAACTTACATCTCTTTCATCATAAGCTTTTCCTATTTCTTCTTGATGTTCTTTGTAAAGTAAATAAATTTGTCCAGGAGTTGACACTGACAACAATACTTTCGTCCAAAAAGTACTTTCCCCTTGTTTCTTAGGCATCATGGAGACGGCATAAGCTTGCCTGGGCTGAATTTCTGGAACAGTAATTATGATTCTTCCCGGCCCTTTATATCCCTGGATGTAATCAGAATAAGTTTTGTTAACTTTAGCGTAAACATTTTTAGACAAGTATTCATCAAGTTCTTCCCCCGTGATAGAACCACCATCGATTTCATCCTGATCCACTAAGACAGCATAACAATTAAAACATTGGTTTGGTCCAAAATCCTCTAATCCAAATACTTCTGGAAATAGGCTGGCATCGGCAGAATCTAAGATATCTTCATATCTTCCTTCACCAAACATCCACCAGCATCGCGCCAGGTTATCTGCAACTTGCCGTAAAATCTGTTCTTTTGCACCAGATACTTTCTTGTCGATAGTTCTGCATATTGTTGGAATTGATTTTACCTGTGATCTAAACAAACTTACACCCCCAACATCCCAATCAACATTCAGTGCTGTCCTAGCTCGCTGGGTAATAGAATTCTGGCAAAGTAATTCGGCCTCCAAATCGCTGGTTCTGGAGGTAAACCTGCCGAAAAGGCCGGCAATGAGAAAAAATGAAATTAACACTAGTGAAGTGGTGATGATGAATTCCATCCCTAGCCCTTTTTTTGACTTTATCTTCAGCTGCATAAATTTAATTTTCCCCGTTTTAATTTATTTGGAATTGAATTTTCTTCATCAAATGTAAAATAATCATTATCGATGCCGCTCTCACCATAATTATGTATCCCACCGCCAATTAGATTAGTGGGGAAGAAACAAATGTGTTCTCCGTCAGGTGTGAATAAAACCCCGCCATCTTCTAGATTGCTCTGTAAATCTAATTCCGGGATATTGATGCCGTTATAATCGAAGCCGCCGCCAAAAATTTTTAATGAATTGACTTCCCGGTAATAAGGATGAATTAGCTGTTCTTCATCAATGAAATGATCATAAAAATGTTCACTTATCCCTTCCTTTCCTGCAACCACGCAGGGTTTCATTCCGGGAAATTCAACAGATAAATCACTGATTTTTTGTTTTCCGCCAGAACCGGCTAAAACAGTCATGACTGTTTTATCTCCTTGCAACTCAAATATGATTGAAGTGCCTTTTTCACCTAAAGCGGAAAATCGGCCGTAATTGGCAAAACAATTTTCCCGTGCTACACCTCGACCTTTGCCGGACAACAGGAATACAATTGCTTTTTGTAAATTTAATATTTCCTCTCGGTGCGCATCCGGAATTGTTACTTCAGCTTTTTGTTCTTCTAAACCCACTGATACGTCTGGAAGTACTTCTTTCGCACCTAAAATAGCTTCTTTTACTTTGTTAAACATTCCTTCTCCGCCGAAAAGGATTACCAAGATTACGATCAAGATAACTAAAGGTACCAAGTATAAGAAAATTTTATTTGCAACACCCATGGTCAGAAGAGGTTGAAGAATTTATCTAACAACCCCGCTCCTTCACCTTTAAGTACAAAATATAGCATCCCCGCCGCAAATAAAAATACTAAGAGAATGATAATCCAAACGATGTAATCCAGTTCCGCTGCTCCTCTTTTTGATTCCATCTCAATTTTCCCACCACCATTCACGGCGACAAAGGCGCAAACTTCTTCTGT
>CAYRMP010000005.1:10154-22999 GCA_964425545.1 uncultured Methanosarcinales archaeon
GACAATTAACACCATCATTTCATTGCTCATCGCTTTCTTGTGCCATTTCATGATCTGGTTGCTCTGCTTAGACTATAGCTTTTTTCATGCCAAAACAGCATTCTTGATTTTCTTCGCATTCAAACAAAGCAGACACTGTTCCACCTTCTTTTCCGGTGCCGCAAGCGCCTACTTCAACACATTGCCCGCCGGTAGTTTGACATGCAGACAATCCTGCCTCTGCTTTCTGTGTACCCCTGCCAAAGAAAGTCAACAATACCACTACGACTACCAATACTAGCAACGCACCTGCAATGATCCACCACATATCAGCTTCACCTTTCTTCATCATAGTCATTCGTTTGATGTCACGGCCTTATTGACTCATTTAGCTCCATACGCAGCCCGACCCAGATTCACATGATTCTTTGCTGTCACTAAATTCCTTACAGCGATCAATTTCATCTCTGAAACTTGAACGTGCAGCATCTTTTGCTTCTTCTGAACTTGCAGAATCAAAATCATTCATAAATGAGTTTTCTGATGACTGTCCTGGCTGACACTGGCCATAAAATATCCGCATCTTAAACAATTCTGTCTTAGTTTCTTCACCGACTTTTTGACCGAATTGGCCCGTCTGCTGAGTAAATATAACCACTAAAACCACAAGAACAATCAATGCTAAAGCAGCAACAATAATTACATTTATCGGCAA
This sequence comes from uncultured Methanosarcinales archaeon, assembly GCA_964425545.1. Lineage (GTDB taxonomy): Archaea > Nanobdellota > Nanobdellia > Woesearchaeales > GW2011-AR9 > JACPIL01. The sequence goes on from CAYRMP010000005.1 coordinate 10,849, forward strand.
ACCCTGCCCTTTTCTTGAAAACATCTTTCTTACACCTCTCTTTTAACACTTTTGCATTTAAAAAAGATAGGAAGGACCTAATCCCGCCGTACCTCGTTTTTGATAGGTATAGCACCCACTATTTACTTCATTTTAAGAAAGAAAATGGATATATAAATGTTGCTGTGAGCAACCACCTAATAGCCAATGATTCTGGGGGGTTTCCCCAGCTTAATCACACAAATATAAGGTATTCTCGACCAGCCCTGCTTCTGTATTGATGGGAAACAACCCCGAACTGTCCCTTTCTTTCCATTTCGGACACCCACCAACCGCAACCGGTTCTATAAGATCTATTGGCTTCTCTCCTTGAAAGGGAACCAGCTGGGAATGGAACTCATAATTCTTGTTCCAGATTCCTAAAGTGCTTTCAAGCGAATAAGTTACCATCTCAGCTAAAAAATCGCAGCTGTGCAGCGCTTTTCCTGAAATGGGCCCCATACATTGGTAGATTGAAGTATCCACATCCCGATATTTGGCACAATCTTCAATAACATCTCCGCCAATTCTTGGCGTGCCCTGACTTAAAGAATAACACGCAGCTTCTTCGCTGATAGTGGTTTTCATCAACGCACTCATAGTACTATAAGCTAAACCTTTCCGAGTAAATATTTTTTTGTGCGGTTCTGATTTCAGAGCAAAAGTGGCCATAAATAACATGCCTAAAGCAATCAAGATAACAATTACCACTAAACCGATTGCCTCCATCTGTCCACGTACATCTCTGTTCATACTGCTCGATTTCATGAATACACCGTCACGGCAACATAACCAAACCCGTATTCTGGCTGGTTATTTCCTGCTAATTCATTTTTCAGAGTTACTACAAAAAATGTTGGCTCTTTGCGGGTAAATTCTGATTTGAGCTTATCATACAACACCCAAGTCCTGTTCTCCGGATAGGTTTCCTGCACGGTAATTGTGGCATAAGAAAATATCTCAAAATAATATTCATCGAGATACTGCCGCATGGCTTCTTGGGTTGCATTCAGTTTTAACACATCAAAACAATTATCTTCCGGTTCTGCTTCACCCCTGCTGCAGATTAATTCAGGCAGGAATAATGTTTTCAGGGTGCTTTCCATGGCTCGTGCACCTAATAATTCTTCTTGTTTTTCCTGAAAGGCAATCTTTTGGTAACGAAAATAAAAAATCACTCCAAATAGTAAGAGGATAAAAAATATGAAAAGGATAGCGATAGTTTCCGTCATTTGCAATTGTCCTTTTCGGGTTATTTTTTTCATTTTTATTTTCTTAAATTAATATAAAGACACGCTACAGGAAATTCTCAGCTGATCATTTATTTTTTTAAGCATTTCTGCAGCATCGATTAAATCTGCGCATGATCCTTGCTGCAATCTACAGGCAGTTGCTGCGTGTGATAACTTTGCTAATGCATCTAGAGCATTTTCGTTATATTGTTCTAAATGTCCGCTGCAATCGCTGGAAATATCATTTTTATAGTAAGTAATCAGCTCACCTATTTTACCGCCGGCTTCACCGTACGCTATTTCTTCACCACCATAAACTTTTGTCAATAATTCTAAACGAGTCATCGCCTTGTCCATGTTGCACCAATAAATCTGGTCATCGGCGGCAAAGATTGCTGCATACTTGGCTGCGTTCCGTTCGCCGGATAAGGAAATGACCCTTACTGCGTTCTGGTTTAATTTCTGCCAGGCTGAACCTTTCTTCTGATAAAAATCAACTTGATTTGCGCCGGTAAACACGGCTGCACTAACTTCTGCGTCTTCAAACGACTGCAATTGTGCAGGAACATCCGAACCGGGGATAACTGCGCCGCTAGTATCGATAATCCGCACTTGTAAATTTTCTTCCGGTTCAATCTGTTGCATATCTTTGACATAAACTCGCTCAATGCCTTCGGTGGAATTTAAAAATTCGTTGATAAAATCAGCATCATTCCCGGTAAGGTAATATTTCATATTTGCGGGAATAACAAATAAAAAATCCATCACTTTGAAAGGTAGAACGTAAGGTAAACTCCAAGTAACTATTCTCGAACTTTGTATTTCTCTGGGGGCAAATAAAGGATCAATCGAATTCTGTGTTCGGGCCGGACGATCCTTGATGCCAAACTCACCCACTCCGTCCAGACATTGAAAATATAAAGTATAATCTGCCAAGCCGCTGGCATCGATAAAATTTTTAGTTTTTTCTGCCACGCTTGCTCCGGCAAGGATAGAACTCATTACTTCTACTACATTTCCCGAAAGCTGTTCTTCTGAAACTTGTTTCTGTCGCGCCACTAAACCTACAAAGAAGAGTAAAATGATTGTGCCGGCAATTAGGATGTACACCCAATTAAAAGTGAGTTCTACCTGGCCCTTCTTTCCGCTAGGAAAGTGTTGTGTAGCAACATTAGGAACGCCAGTGACTTTATCACGGACGAAGTGACTGGACTTTCCGTAAATTTTTTCATGCACCATGCAACCCTCAACTAGCTGCCGGAACTTCGGACAGTAAGGTTTTATCTCCTTTCCCTTCCATTACGATGCTAAAAGCTCCTTGCTTGATTGGTATGCATAAGAAATCTTTTCCGCTTTCTACTTCTACGCTGACTTTATACACTTTAATTTTTACTGGTGCAGGCGGCGTAAGAAATACGTTTTCATCAACACCCTCGTATCCTTTTCCGGCATCGGAAGTTCCTTTCCAGATGCTGCAGGCAACTTGATCAAAGCTACAAAGTTCTAAATCGTATGGTTTATCCATATCCACAAAACAAACCTGATTGTAAGTAAGGGGAGTAGAATATCTTTCTACTCTTACTGAGCCAAATTCGGTATATATTTTTTTAACTGAACTTTCTAACCCGGTCTTGAATTGCACAAAAGCTACATCTTCTCCGCTCTGTAAGAATCCCGTTATAGCGCGGTATCCAAAAATCAAAATTAAAGCGAAGGTAAGCGCGGCTACAATGAAAATAAAAACCTGTCCCACACCTAATCCTTTTTTATCTGTGAAAACCATAAAAATAACTCCTGCATTTATTCCTTTCTTTTTTTGCTTAATTTCTTTAATTTTTCAAAAATATCTTTTGCTTCATCTTTATCCACAACATCAGTAATATCTTTCTTTTTGGCCTGTTCTGCGATGTTTTCTAATTTAGCAAAGATACTTTTCTCTTCCTGTCGAAGACCGGGCTTGATTTCCTCTTTATGTTCGACATATTTTTGCGCTAGAACATTTACTTTAGAAAGATGATCTTTTGCTGGAGCGCGCAACAGCGGCTCTAAATGAGGTATCTGTGCTGATTGTTTTCCAAATTCTGCGAATACGTCGCGTCGAGAACGCACTTTAGCCCGTTCAACTTTAGATTTCCGCAAAGAAGCCAGTTTTTCCGACCAGGATTGCACTATCTTTCGTGGCTGCGAAAGTGTAGCCGCCATAGGTCTGGTCGCAGACCCAGCTGCAGATCTGGATGTTCCTGGAGTTCGCGTTGATCCAACTGATTTTTGAGCAGATCCAGCCAGCGGTGAAGTGTAGTAGTAAACTAAATATCCACCTCCACCCAGAACAAGTAATAATCCCAAAAGGAGGAAGACCCATGCCACTATGTCTAAAGTTCCTCCGGCAGTTTTCTGTACTGCAGACACGCTTACGCTGGTTTTTCCTAAATCTGCTATACAAGGATTGAACTCTTTAGTGTATTCTTCATAACCAGTGTAACCATCAAGATCGTAATCTTCTAAAGAATCGCTAATGCCATTAGCGTTTGAATCAGGTTTGGTGAAATCAAAACTGCATTGTTCTTCGTCATATAATTTTTCCCACATATCCGGCAATCCGTCTTTATCTGCGTCCTTGTTTCTTTCTGATAAAGGTATTTGTCCGCTGGCACAACCCATTTCGTCAACTACTTTTCCCGCAGCGGTACCTGAACATTGATCACAGCTATTCAATACTCTATCTCCATCAACATCAAGCAACACAATTTTCTGAGAACCGGTATAATTATTGCCTACACTATCTTTAACTGCATAACATACCCATCCGGATTTATCAAATAGAATTTTTTGGCCGTTGTATGCTTGCGTTGGTAAACAGAGATCTGCTGATGCTGCTTTTCCATAAGTGATACCGCAACCATTTTCGTCGCCGCATTGCAATTCTACCGGAGTAGAAGTACAGCTTTCTGGAAGAGAATCATTGATTAATACGATTACTGCTGGAGCGCCGTCGTCTTTTTCACATGCTGCATAATCTGCAGAAGTTACCGTAAATCCGTCGCTGCCCCCAAAATCACCTGCGTTTCCTGCGGCATCAATGGCAATTACCTTTAGTTTATACTTGTGTCCTTCTTCCAATCCTCCGGTAGGAATCGCCAAAGGCATGTCTGGACCGACAGTTGCATTCAATACCAAAGTTCCGCTGGAAAATCCGAAAGAGGAACTAAAGCTATTGGAATCACTGGCATTACTGCCATTAAATGAAGTTGAAAATAAATTGCTAAAAGAATTTGTGGAAAGAGAGCTTGACTGTTGGCCAAGATCATGCACTTCATAATAATAACCGCTGATATTATTTTCATTAGTACTGACCATTGCCGGCATGGTTTCAGCACCGCAAGTAGCGGTGCCGTCATTTATAGAAGAAATCCGAGGCGGAGTTTGATCAATGGTGAAAACTGCGCTGGCTTCCGTGATGTGATCTTCAATCATACACCTAACGGGTACGATGTACTTTTTTTCTTCTAAAGCAACCAACGTTGCACTGTGCACAGTACCTGCCCCGCCGGGGAAGGGGGAGTAGTCCAAACCTTGCTTATATTCGCATGTCGCTCTTTTTGTTGTTTCAACAGCCAGAGTTACATTTTTCTGCCGCAGGTATCCGCTGGGCGTAATTTTATTAATAGCACCTAAAGCGCTGTAATCTACGGTGAATTTAATTTCAGCAGCTTCGGAAATATCTCCCGCACCATTTTTACAGGCAACCGCAAGAATATAATCTTTCTTTGCTCCTTGGAAATTAATGTTGAAGAGGGTTTGATGCTGTGTATCCAGCTGATTAAACTCAACACCGGGAAAAGAAAATTCCATAGTGCCATATTCTTTGCTTCCTGCACCATCGGAATTATCGCTGAATTTGCAAACTGTTTTGTCATCAGTATTTACAAGCAACGCAGTAGTTATTCCCTCCCCAATAAAGCTAGGGATTGCTGAAGCGCCAGTAATTTGAGGCTTGGTGAGATCATATTCTAGATTAATTTTCTGCTCTGGACCAAGTTGACTTTCCCAGTTAAGACACTGCAAGTATATTGGTTTTACTCCTCCGCTTCCCGGATATTCTGAAAAAACGCTTTCTGGAAAATTATCTACAATATATTTGCCTTCAGAATTGGGCTTCAAAACTTTGTGCGCAGGGATAGCTCCGTAAATCAATCCGGGAGAGAAATCAAATTTACATTCCGTGGTGGGGATCCTAGTGAAAAACTGCAATGTAAATTTAGGAAGATTGCTTACCCCCCATTTCTGATCTTGGTACCAATACATTATTGGTTTTTCTAAGGTAATACCGTATCCTTCAATCCGCACCATGCCGCAAGTTGGTTGATATACAGGATTATCGGCCGTATCAGTAGAATAGTAACAAATTAAACTGCTTTGCTGTAAATTAACCATTTGAGTAAATTCCTTGTACTTTAGATCATTGATTAATTCGCAACCTTCACCCAAACAGTAAAAAGTTTTTGCACATTCAAAACCGTCTTTTTTACATTCAAGGTAAATTTGTGTTGAATTTACAAAATATTCTTCCCAACCCTGCCCCGGTGGAGTAACTGTCCTTGTTCCCTCTTGTAAGATAATCTGTGTTGTTGGAGCACTGAAATCAACCTTAAATTGTAAGTATTCTTCATATGATTCTGAAGTTAAAAGATCAGTACAGACAACTTTGTACTCGCTGGCGTATTCGTGTTCTGCAAAACCAGGTACTGGTGCGGTCTTATGCTGTTTACCTTCTTCATCACTCACAAAATCAGCTACTTTTTGATTGGTAGCTACTAAATACAAACCGCAACTTGCTCCCGTTGTTGTTTCAACCTCAAATTCAATATCTGTAGAAGCAACTGCACCATATAATTCGGGCTTAACTAAAGTAATCCTCTCTTCCAAATCAAATGTGTAATTTTTTTGTTTGGTATTGCTGTTACCTTGATTATCTTCACAAGTGACAGTAAGTTCGTGCTTTACGCCATCTAAATCCTTGAAAACTGCTTCCTTCTTTTGCTTCAATCGATCTACAATAATGCTTTTTTCTCCGCCTGCGGGAAGAATCTGTTTAGTTTTGAAAGTACATTGCATCGGCTCATTAGTTTCTTCTAAATATGCGGTCAAGGCGGTTTTGCCGCCAACCGTTTTTATTTCCTGATTAATCTCAAACTGTGGGGGAACATTATCAATATAGACGAAAGCAGTTTGCACGTTTTCCTGGTTGAAATATTTGTCTTTGGAATAAAACTTCAAAGCATATGTTTGGCCAGAAACTGGTTCTTTTAGAGAATCGAGAACATTTACTGCCATAATTTCATCTTTTAATTTTCCAGGATATGACTTCTCCTTAAAGGAAGTGCAGATTGCCGGGCTTTCTGGCGCAGCGCTGGTTAGGCAATAACTAATTGTTCCCAAGGGGCTTTCTTTATCTTTAGCTTGGAAAGTTAGGTTTGATTTGGTTAACGAAAGAACATTAGCTCCAATCAGCAATATTTTTGTGGTGGGTGCATTGTTATCCACCTTGCAAGCTACCTGTTCACCCACATTGGAAAATGAAGCACAATCATCTTTAGTGTTTCCATCTCCATCTTTTATACAACTGCCCTGCCCGCCCACTATGCCGTTCCAGACGCATCTTCCCCAGCCGCACTGGTCAGTAGAAGGAGTAATTTCCTGGCGGTCATTCTTTTCTAAATTCTGTCCTCCGGTGCATTCGCTTTCAAACTGATAAGTATAACAATTGGTTTGGCTCGTAGGCTTATCACCGCAGGAAGAGCAATAACTGAGGGGTTTTGCTTCTGTAACAGAATTTGAGAAACATTCCCCTAGCGCAGAACAAACTTTATCCGTACAAAAATAATTTTCATACAGACTTCCACCGGGCCCGCAGAGCGAACAGCGATCATCTTTATCATAATCTTTTTCAACACAATAACCTGCACCGGTTTCTGGAGTTATGGCGGTAGGAATGTTCAATTCCGAAAATAGTTTGCTATAATCCAGTAAGGGGGTCTTTGCTGCGCCATCAACCCATTCACATTCTATGCCTAAACAATTATTGACTCCACAGGCATCTTTGCTTTTATAATCAAAACAGCTGGAAACACTGTCGCAACGATTGCATTGGTTGACTGTGGTGGTGTTGCTGGAATCATAATAACAATAATCAGCAGCCCCAGTTTCTTCTGGAGCAGTAATTGTTTCATGATTATAACATTCGTTACGAGAATAATAAAGGCCGAAAGGCCCTGCACCTACGCTGCAAATTCCCGAGTCCTTACAGATGGCATTATGCTGTCCAATTTCTGAACAGAAATAAACTTCTCCGTTTCCATCACTAACTGAACAATCCTGTGAAACGATTGGCTTATTCTGCTCATCGCAAGTCCAGATTTTCTTGCGTTCAACGGTAACTCCTGCTTTACAGAATAAATCCCAGCCTAACGATTCAGAATATCTGTCTTCACAAGCCTTATCTCCCAAAGTTATTGATGTTATTGCTGTTTTTTGGGAAGTCTGTGCGCCGTCATAAATCGCTATAATTTCGTATTTATAAGATTCGCCCCATACTACGTCTGCGTCGAGTTTTTTATTTTCTGCTGGAGAGACAGTAAATTCATCTACCTTTTCCGTTCCTTTATATTTAGTCAAAAGGTAATTCAAAACTTCCGGGCAAGGCTTGGTCCACTGCAGAAGAACTTCTTCTTTTCCTCTAACGTGGCTTGCTGAAAACTGAGTTACATCCTTGGGCGGATTGCCTAAACTACATTCACCAATATGTTTTGATAACAGAAGATTGGCAGTAACACCTGCTCCTTCCACCACCACAACTTGTTGAGGATCGCTATTGTAATCCTGATAAAAAGCAGTGATTTTGTATTCTCCTGGAGCTAACAAGAATTTGTAATCTCCGCTGGGATACTGGGACAAACTTTTGAAAATGCCATTTACATAAATTTTGGCTCCGAAAATTTCTGTATCTGTACCTAAGTCTATTTTTTTATTATTATTTGAATCGAGATAAGTTTTTCCTTTAACACCTTGAAATACGGTGCTTACTAATTCAAAATCGAGTTGAGAAGCTCCTTCTCCGACCATTACTGCTTTTTGCAAAGGCTGGTATCCAACTTTACTGGCAATCACTGTATATGAACCGGAAGGTAGATTAGAGATAGTATAACCACCGTTAGTGTCTCCGGCTACCTGGCCGCTATTTGGACCAGTCCAGGAAATGGTGGATCCCGGAACTACAATTTGATTAACATTTCTAACTGTTCCTTGTAAAATCCCTGCCCCCGAGGATTTAGTTAAGATGATATTTTTCACGGCTTGCTGTCCTGATTGTAAAACTAGCTCAAATGAGGATGAGACGTATCCGCTTGCTGTCGCCTTTACTAAATATGTTCCGGGATTAAGCGAAAGAAAAGAATACGCACCGCTGGTATCGGTAGTTGTCTTTTGAGTTGTTCCCTGTAAAGAAACCTCAATATTTGGAAGAGCAACTCCATCTTGATTTTTTACTGTTCCGGTTAAACTCCCTTTTGTTATTTGCACTCCGCAATATAACTGGTTGCACTTTGCTGTGTTCATGCCAAGGCTATTATCGTACACTGTATTTGAGAGAGGAACGCCGCGATTTGTCGCTTCTTTTTCACATTGATATTTATTTAGATTAAAACTGCAAAAAGTATCAGCTTTACAACAACCAGGAGAACACCAATAGGAAAATTGATCCTTGGGAACTTCTTTTCCCCCTAACTGATCACAAACGCCGCGCGCATGTAACTGGCAATCTGAACTACAGGTTATTTCCTGACATTCGCTAAACTCTGCGCAACTAGACCCGGCAACAAAGTATTGATTTAAATCACAATCGGTACGTTGACTGCAATCGGCTTCCGCTTCAGTATCTAACACGCCGGGAACACAATATAAATCTTCGCTGCCCTGCGGATAGACATAACAGCCGGCGGTTTCTGCCAGAACAAAAAAGGAGGAATAAACTGCTAGAAGCAACACTAAAACTACCAAAAACAAACCTCTTTTTTTCAACATCATACTCTGGACTAATACAATAACTTTATCTTTATAAATGTTATCGGAAAACATGGTTTCCGAAACCCCGAAAAATAATTAAAAAATTGTCTGTTGTTGTCGGAGATTGGAGGGAAAAAAGAGCTAACAATTTATTTTTCTAAGCATCGTCCGCACAACTATTATCTGCTTGACAAACTCCGTTAAATTTTCCATCAAAATTGCTGTCACAAATCTGTCCTTCAGAAATGCATCCGCAATGGAAAGAAATGTCTTCTTCATAAACCGCTTCCTCGTTTCGCGCTAAAAGATTAATATCAAATACTTTTTGTTCTGTAGCTGGACCAGTATAAGCTACTGCTTCCTGACATAAAGAAGAACACCCAAAAGTGCCGTGACACCAGCCAGCTTCTTCACCTTTACCCACATATCCAAATGCTGAAGTTCCTGCACATTTAGCATTGATATTGGTGTTGCAACTATTTTGGCCGGAAGTGCCGCAAATCAATTTTCCATCCTTAAGTTCGTTCTTAAAATTACCATCGCAAATATTGCCCCTATTTCCGCCGCAAAATTGCTGTTGCACTTCTAATACGTATCCTTCTTTCTTGGGTGAAAAACCTTCAAAAGAACTGGTATAAGTGGTGCCGGGATATTTTTTTGACGGAACTTGTCCGTAACATCCGGATACTGGATTAATAAAACAGGGCGAGGGGTAATCCGGACCGGCAATTTGCCAATCGTTTGGATTCTCTGCTAGACCAATACAACAGCTATGGGTAGCTTCAAAGGGATTTATTTCCTCCTCACCGACAAAATTTCCTTGAAGAGTGTTAAAATTAAATCCAGTATACTTCAAATTGTGGTTTGGATAAGCCCAAGGGTGCTCGGGATTTCTGTGCGGCACACATTCATTTACCACTAGGTTAGCTGTTGCAGATTTAGATTTATCAAACATAGCACAATAAGTAGCATCAAAAGATAAATTCAATACTCCTTTTTTAGTTACTTCGCGAAAATGATTGAAAGGCCCTTTCAATAACGAATTCCATTTTTCGGAAGTAATGTCATTCTTATATCCGGCCAGTGTACAGTCATTGGACTTTGATCCCCCGCCGGGAAAACTAAAACAACCTTTATTTCCAACAACCTGCAAACCACTGGGTATTTTATAATCAAAATTTTCTGTTCCAGTACCATTTTTGTTGGCGTAGATTAATCTTACCTCTTGTGAATATAAAGCTAAAGATGTTTCTTGGGGGAAGAATACTTGTAAAAAACTGGGGTCTTCCTTGGATAATAGATAAGCATTTCCTTTGGGAAAAATCTCATTATAATTTTTAAGCTGCCCTTCCGAAGTTCGGAATTTATAAGGCATAACTAAAGAAACCCCTAAATCAAGTGGCCGATCAACTAACACCCGAACATCCTGCCAATCCTGCCTGCTATGTTCGTCACTTGTATAAGTACGTATTTTATAGGGGGTTTTTTGTTCGGCTACTTCTGCACGGACATAATTTTGTCCTCCGGCATTGCCAAAATCTTCGCTGAGAACGGCGTAACTTACTTTATCTTCATCAGGATCTTTTGCTGAAAGAGTAAAATTTATTATTCCCATTTCCGAATCATCTTTGATTACCAGATAATCATATCCTGCGGCTGGACATTCCATGCGATGTACGTAATCTAACGCTGGGGGTCGATTTTGCCGTGCAAATTGAAAAGTATACAACTCCGGCGAATTTAAAACACCTGATGACTTAAAAATAAATACATCATCCCCGTTAGGTAGGGGTTGACGAGACATCTCTACTCCCAGAGAAGCATATTGCTCAGAAAATAGAGCTTGTTGACAGAAAAAATAATTTTTAAATGGGAGACAATTACTATTTTGAACTTCAATTTCATTTCCATAAGTAAAAGAAGTATTTTCCAAGGTAGTTTTGTTATAATTAAAATCAACATATTGCCAATCCATTCTCAATGGAAAATTGACTGCCGTATCTAATAAAGCTTTAAATCTGGTGGGATAAAAAAAATCAAATTGTGATACGTGGAAAAACTCTTCATTGCCCAAACTTAACTTGAGAGGATAATTCACTTTTACATCTATGCCATTGTCATGAATTGCCAAATTGAGGTCAATCTCTTCTGATTCTAACACTGCGTTGCTGGAGATATTATTTTTTGTAAATTCTGAAACGCACCAGACAGTCCTATTTGAAAGAAAGCGCCGTAAATCGTTTTGAATGGTGCTGGTTTTCAACTCTAAAGAACCAAAACCAACTTGGGTGTTTGGATAAGAATATCTACAGAATTCTTCTGGACTAGATTCGTTGTTGCAAGGATAAGCATTTTCATATTTTAAATATGGATCTCTAATTACACTATAAAATACGCGATCGTTACCTACACTAATGCCCGATATTCCTTCTTCAAAATTCCTTGTCCCGCCGGGTTGATCGCTCCATAGCCTTGCCTGCTTTCCAATCAACACTAATCCTTTTTCCAATTCATCAGTTAAACAATCTTCCACAAAAATACGCAGTGCTTCTTTTTTAAAAGTCTTGGTAAGAGTTTTTTCTTGAATTTCCTGCAGCTGCCCGGTCTTGATACCTGCGCTTAAGCTGAACACAAAAATAAACACAAACAAAACCAATAGCCCTAGAATCATAAATACTGTAATCTGGGCTGATCGGGAAGCGGGCATAGTTCTAACTCTACCCACGCTCTTTTTGTACATGGAGAAAAGAAAAGATTTGAAACTTATAAATCTATACTGAAGGCTGTCCTGCCCAGAATGGAGGAAAAAGCCGCCCTGAGACTCGAACTATCCTCACCAT
>CAYRMP010000006.1:0-20132 GCA_964425545.1 uncultured Methanosarcinales archaeon
TAAAGCTGATTGAAGAAGCTCAGGGAAGAAAAGCTCCTATCCAGCGTTTTGCTGACGAGATATCAGCATACTTCGTGCCCATTGTCATTTTGATTTCCATCGCTACTTTCGTAATCTGGTATGTTCTGCTGAATGCTACCCTGTCATTCTCTATGCTGGCGGCAGTCGCAGTAGTGGTCATCGCCTGCCCCTGCGCATTAGGATTAGCCACGCCTACTTCAATCATGGTTGGAACCGGGAAAGGAGCAATGCAGGGTATTTTGATTAAAGGCGGCGATGTGTTAGAAGCTGCTCATAAATTAAAATACATTGTCTTCGATAAGACTGGAACTCTTACTAAAGGAAAACCGGCCGTGACTGAGTTGATACCTGCTAAGAATATTACTGAAAAAAATGTCTTGGAAATCGCGGGGAGTATTGAAAATAATTCAGAACATCCTTTGGCAGAAGCCATCGTGCAGAAAGCAAAAGAACAAAAAATCTCTCTAAAGAAAGTATCTAATTTCCTGGCAGTGACCGGAAAAGGTGTCCGAGCTAAAATAAATTCCAAACAATATTATTTTGGAAATATCCGGTTAATGAAAGATAATCGGATTAATGTCTCTTCTTATCAGGGCCAGATTGAATCGCTGGAAGAGGAAGGAAAAACGGTGATGGTCCTTGCCGATTCCAAGAAAGTGTTGGGATTGGTTGCAGTAGCCGATGAATTGAAAGAAGATTCCGCAGATGCAGTCGCTATCCTAAGGCAGATGGGCATCACTACTTATATGATTACCGGAGACAACAAAAGGACCGCGCAGGCTATCGCCAAGCAAGTAGGCATCGATAAGTATTTTGCTGAAGTGCTTCCTGAAGATAAATTAACTCACGTGAAAAATCTGCAGAAGAAAGGGAAAACCGCAATGGTGGGAGACGGTATCAACGACGCTCCGGCATTAGCGCAGGCAGATATCGGCATTGCCATGGGTTCTGGAACAGATGTAGCCATGGAAACGGGAAATATTGTCTTGATGAAAAATAGTCTATTGGATGTTCCCAGAGCTATCACCTTAAGCAAGATGACTATGTCTAAAATCAGGCAGAATATGTTTTGGGCTTTATTTTACAACGTCTTGGGGATTCCCATCGCTGCCGGGGTGTTATATCCATTTACCGGCTGGCTCTTAAGCCCCATGATTGCAGGAGGCGCAATGGCTTTAAGTTCGGTAAGCGTGGTTACTAACGCCTTGTTATTAAGACGGAAATCTTTAAAACTAAAGAGGAAATTAATCCCCTTGAATGGGAATTAGGTGAGGGCTCATGAAAAAATTAAACCTTAAGGTTGAAGGAATGACTTGTTCCAGCTGTGAAGTTATCATAGAAAGAAAACTTAAGAATGTCCCGGGAGTAGAAAAAGTAAAAGCAAGTAAATCAAAAGATTCAGTAGAATTAGAATGTTCTGATCAAGTGCAAGTGTCAGATTTACAGGCAGCAGTTAAAGATCACGGTTATACTTTAAGTTTGCAGAAATCTGCGGATCAATCTAGGAATCAATCTAGGGATCAATCAGGGTATCAATCCCGGGACCAGAATTCCATCCCCCAAAATTGGTTCAGTAAACACAAAGAACGCTTTTCTGAAATCGGTGCGGTATTGGTGTTGATAATCGGCGCTTATTTTCTTTTGAAACAATTGGATTTTCTTCCTAAAAATTTAGTAGTTACCGACAATATGGGTTACGGATTCATATTTATTCTTGGATTAGTTGCTGCCTTGTCAACCTGCCTCGCTGTTGCCGGCGGCTTGCTGTTATCAATATCCGCAAAATTCAATGAAAAAAATCCTACTGCCAGCAGTCGGCAGAAATTCAAGCCGCATATTTTCTTTAATGTAGGAAGAGTAATCTCCTATACTCTTTTAGGAGGGGCTATCGGCGCGTTAGGATCTGTTTTAACATTATCTTCAACTACGTCTGGAATTGTTACTATTATAGCCAGCGCGCTGATGATCGTTATGGGATTGCAGCTGTTAGGCGTATTTCCTTGGCTGAATAAGATCCAGATTAAGATGCCTAAATTCATCGCTCATAAAGTGTACGATGCTGAAGGCGGGCATTCTTCAAAAATAGCTCCTTTCTTATTTGGCGCATCTACTTTCTTCTTGCCCTGTGGTTTTACTCAAGCCCTGCAGTTATACGTATTAGGCAAAGGAAGTTTTGTGGTCGGAGCGTTGACCATGCTGGCATTTTCTATCGGAACATTACCTTCATTGATGTCTATCGGCGCATTTTCCAGTTTCACTAAAGGAAATCTGCAGAGGTATTTCACAACTTTCGCTGCAGTATTAGTGATAATTTTGGGAGCGGCAAATCTCGCTCCAGGATTCAATCTGACCGGAGCAGTCATCGCTCTGCCTTCTGCGGGGATTCCAGATGTCCCTTCAGGAATAGACATCCCCCTGGTCGATGGCAAGCAAGTGATTAATATGGCTGTGAACGGTTTTGATTATTCTCCAGATACCTTTACTTTAAAGAAAGGCGTTCCAGTACAATGGAATATTGATGGCCAAGGCGCACGAGGCTGCGCGAAAATTATCAGTGTTCCGGCTTTAGGCATCATGGAACAATTATCTTCTGGCGTGAAAACCGTTGAATTCACTCCGCAGAAAACAGGTAAAATAAAATTCAGTTGCGGCATGGGCATGGCCGGACCAGGATTCTTTGAGGTGATAGCATAATGAAAACGATAATAACAATAACTGGGATGCACTGCAAATCGTGCAAGATGTTGATAGAAGAAGCTTGTTCAGAAATTTCCGGCGTGAAATCATGTACTGTTGATTTCAAGACCGGTAAAACAGTCATTGAACACGAAGGAAAACTAGATATCAATAAATTGAAAAAAGAGATTGAAGGGCTGGGAGAGTATAAAGTTACGGAAAGTAAGTGAGGGTTGTTTTTATATGGATCAATACTCTCTCAAACGCTTAGCTATGTCTATTAGCTAATGGGATTATAATATAAATGAAAGATGCCAAATAATTTAAATCATAAAAAATTAGATAAAGTAAGAGAAGTATATTCTTTTTGGGGAAGGTTTCCTTCTCTTTATAGCGCGCAGGACGCCATTACATTTTTAGGAAGAGCAAAAACCATAAGAAGCCGAGCAGTTAAAAAGATGGGGTTAAAAAGAGGCGACAAAGCCCTAGAGGTCGCTTGCGGCTCAGGCAGAAATTTCCCTTACTTGTTTGACACCGTAGGCAAAGAAGGTTTTATTCTCGGTTTTGATTATAGCCAAGAGATGCTAGATGCCGCAAAAAAATTATCTAAACGAAATAGATGGAGTAATATAAAATTGGTCCAGGGCAACGCGGCGCAGCTTAAAATTACTGGAAAGGATTTTGACGGCGTTGTAAGTGTTCTGGGAATCAGCGCGATTCCTAACTGGGAAAAAGCACTTGATAGATGCCATGGTGTTCTTCGCTTAGGAGGAAAATTGGTTGTTTGCGATGCTCGTCTTTTTACGGGATTTTTAAAAATTCTGAATCCATTAGTCAGATTTATCTATTCCAAATTTGCCGCTTGGGATCCTTCTAAAAACATTCCGGAAAAAATGAAAGAAATATTTGGAAATGTTGAATTAGAAAATCTTAATTTTGGAACTTTTTTTATTGCTGTATCAGTTAAAAAAGAGAGATAAGTATGGGATTAATAATAAATAAAATCTTTTTAGATGATGAACCGGCAAAGATTTGGGGATTTATAACCAACCCTAATAATTTTCCTCGATATGTTTACGGTTATGCTTACGGAAAAACAACCAGCCCAAATGCTAAGGGAATTGGTGCAAGTTATGAATGGTGCGGCAAATTAGGTCTCTTTGAGCTTAAATCAACAGAAAGAATTATTGAATGGAAGGTAAGAAAACGAGTTGCTTATGCCGGCAAATTATTTGGGATAAGATTTAGCTCTTCAATGAATCTCAAAAAAATAAAAAATCAAACTCAATTGATGGTTTCTATAAAATATGCTGTCCCATTATATTTAGGCGGTGTAATCACAGACCAGCTCTTAATAAAATGGATCGCCAAAGATCATATTAAAAAATCCCTTGATAATCTGAGAAAAATATTCAATGAATAATTTTTACACCAGTATGTCTACCGGTGGCTGGTGGTTTTTGAGGGACTATTCTTAAGAATTATTGACTAATTGTCTAAAGATTTTTATGGCTTAACACTGATAAGCCATCTCGTGTTTTTGCCTGCTAGCCGTATCCGCTTCTCCCGGAACAGTTGAACGGATAATTTTTCCTCCCTTGATGACTCGTAACTCCGGATAATCGCTCTTCAAAGTGTAGAATAATAAATCTGGCTGTTGAGCAGAGAGAGCAATTGCTGCAATATGCCTGGTGCCGGCATCAGAAGTTTCCTGCAGGTGATTATAAGTAGCTAAAGCTTCTTTGTTTGAAGAATAAACATTCTTCATGTCGGAAAGCATGAATCTGCCGCTGTGCATCAATTTTCCCTCGGCATCGATAAGTATTGCTCCATCTATTTCCATCGCTTCTTCGAGAGCCTCTAGGGCTTCAGGATGATCTAAGTACATGTTTTGGTTACTGAAAATATCCCTGCCTGCCTCAAAATTAAAATGTGGTTCATGTTGTTCAGGATTATATCCCAGCACTGCGCAAAGACCATGGATGCGGTATTCTCTTCCCTCTAGTTTTGCCTGCCTTAGTTCATTAGTTCGCATCTGGTTAAGAAGGTCAAATAATTTATCATCTACTGCCATACTCATCAGTATACGTTTCCCTATATTTATATGCTCGGTACTGCTTTTTTTTACTTTTAGCCAAAAAATGCGTAAAATTTATTAATAAATAAAATAAAAAGGGCAATATGAACAAAATAGACCATAATCTAGTCTTTCTTCGTTCTGAAAATGCCCGCATGAGTTTTAAGGAAATGGCCAGAATTGTCAAGAAAAGCCCCCAGCTAATAAAATATAATCTTTCGGTCTTAGAAAAAGAGGGCATTTTACATGATCCTTTTTACATTTTCGATTATTCTCATTTTGGCCTTATTGTTTTTAGAGTCTATTTTAAGGGCGTTTATATCAAGGAACAGGATAAATTGCGGGTCATCACTGAACTTCGGCAAAACCCTTATGTGCTAGCTATTTATGACTTAATAGGAGAATTTGATCTAGGCGTAGAATTTGCCGCGCCTAATCCTTCAAAATTCAATAAAGAATTTAAAAAAATTATCACTGCCAATCCGCTCCTTAAAGAATATAAAATCGTGTTGAACATCGTAACACACATTTACCCTCGGAATTATCTAGTCAATTCTGCTGAATTACTTACTCTTTATAATCAAAAAATTGTCGGTGGGGATCGAGAGAAAGAACAATTTACGCCGGAGGAGATGACCATACTTCGTATTTTGTTGTATAATCCTACTATCCGTTATACTACTTTAGCTAAAGGATCTGATTTAAACGTGAAAACGGCAAAATCAATTTTACGTAATCTTACTAAAAGAAATATCATCCGCGGCTGCAAATTTTTAATTGATAAAAACTCCTTAGATATCACCAAAAGCCGTTTATTCCTGAAATTGCATAACCTGGATTTAGAACACGAATCGCGGTTCTTAGATTATCTGCATGATGTGCCCGGTGTAATTCAGCTCAATAAAACCGTCGGAGACTGGGATGTGGAAATAGATCTAGAGTCATTAGATAAAAGCGGGGTCAGGTACATCATCAGTAAATTGCGGGAAGAATTCAGCGACTTAATCGCCGGTTTTAATCTGATTGAAGTGTATGAGTATCATAAAAGAACCTATCTGCCGGAGTATTTGTTTAAGGAAGAGTGAGATTTTTTTTTGGCATAGGAATTTTAATCATAGAATTTATAGAGAAGTTTGAATAATTCATAAAACTTCTCTAAGAGACTGTGAAATGGCGGAATTTTAGCTTTAAACAAAAATTTAATGTTGTCAAAAATTCCTTTTTTCAAAGTTCTCAATAGATAAAGAATCAGATTTTGCTATACTCACGAATGAGATTACCAAAGCATGGTCTGGGAAGACAATATCTGAATATCAGCAGCTCAAGAATCTTAAAACAGAAAATCTTCGTGATAATATGGCTAACCTTGAACTAGTTCTTAATCTGCTAGCAGAAGCTACTACTACTGAACTCTCAAGGAAAGAAAGTCTTAAAACATTTGACGAAAGCAAACAAATTGCTGTCAAAGGTGGAACAATAGCCGGCAACTAGAAAGGATATTGAAAAACAATTAGGAGAGAGCATAGTTACTCCAAAGAATGCAAGAGATAATCTTTTAGAATTGTCAACACCTAATGTCTCTCAAATAGAAAATAAAAAGAAGAAAAGGTTAACTGCTCTACTCGGTTCAGAAATAACATAAACCCGCTGTTGAAAAAATTCTGGATTTTTACTTTCTTACTAATCCCTTCTTGATATTAGCCATCAATTTGTCGATCTGCTCCGGATCAACATTGTCATACCGCGTCTGCGGTTTGACTTCTTTGTTATCCTGCGCGCTCTGCAGCATGGAAGAGACAAAGATTGAAGCGCCATCTTTTTTTACAGTTGGTTTTTGATTGTTCATAATAAAAAAGAAAATGGTTTAGATATTTAAGGTTTATTCCTCGCTGGGATATAAATACTCCTCTGCTCTGCAACGATTAGTAGGGAATAATTGAAAATCCTTCTTGAAGATTTGTGTAATACCCCCAGCATCTGTTCACGTACTGCCTTTGCTACATTTTTATAACCTTATCACAAGACTGTGATAGTGTAGGAATAAGCTTATTAGACCGTTCTTCTTCCAGAGAAAGGATAATCAAGATAATACCCATATTTCTCATTTTATTGATTAGATAATGCATAAATCTTTCAGTGGTCTCTTGGCCGTTGAAAATTAATAATGTACTTAAAGAATCAAAGAATATGAATTTTAAAGCCTTGTTCTTGCATGCTTCAGTCATGGCAAGAGATAGTTCAGTAAGAGACTGGCTGCTTTTGAGAGCGATGCACTTTTTGGAAGTGGTAGTGCCTTCTCCAGTTCCATCGATGAATAATATCTTCTGGGGATCTATTTTCGCTTCTTTCAGCTCGTCAGTGATAGCTATACAGCTTTTGTTGAGTGAGACATAGATACCGAAAAATCTCTTATCTTTAGTTAAACACTTGATTGCCGCATACTTCACTGACAAATAATCCTTAGATTTAGTTATAAGGATATAAACACCATCTGTTTTGGTTAACTCCTTCCTTACTTTTTTTATTATCGCCAAGGAACTCATTATTTCTCTCCAAAGTGTTCGCGGGAAATAAGTGAAGACCTTTCTCTTCTCTCCCGCACCTTTTGATACGCTTTTCGGCTTTGGTAGCCAAATCCTAAAATGATGGGGACAGAATCTCTATCGGGTACCTTAAGTATCTTTTTAACATCTTTTTCATGCGGAGTGAGGATACAGGAATCTATCCCCAGTTCCCGTGCCTCAAGTACCATATTCAAGCCCAGCATCCCTATACACAGGAAAGCGTCGCGTATATCTTTGTCTTTACCTTGGAAGCAGGAAAAATGTTTTCCCGGACAGTAATCACGCAATAAGACCAACGCAATTACTAGAGATGGATCCTTATGAAAATCTCCATAATTTGCCGTCATGATCAGCTTTCTGATCTTCTCTTTTTTTTTAACTATGATAAAATGCCACGGTTGGATATTAGAACAGCTGGGACTCCACCGCCCAGCGTCAATGATTTTCATGAGGTTAACTTCTGTTACTTTTCTCTTGCTAAATTCATAAGTGGTTTTTCTAGCCTTAGTCAATTCTAAGAATGAAAAATATTTATCGTGAACTATTCTCTTCTTCATATTGTAAACCTCTTTTAATGAAAAGATGTATCTTAAGAATATAAATGTTTCTGCTGACGGCTTCCAACCAACACATTTATATATTTCATTTTGTTCACTTAGCTTAAAGATGGTGTTAGAAATTTTAGATACATTATACTTGGCAACCATTATTTTTGCTTTCTTAACTGTAATATTCGGCGTTTTATCTTTAAACTTCCTTTTCAAAAATAAACTGAAAGAACTTTTCTCTGACCGCAAGTTTTTTATTTTCTTTTTTCTGCTTACTGGTTATGCTCTTTTTGCTTTAGGCGAGCTGACTTGGTATCTAACCTTGCAAGTTTTTGGAGAAACACCTGCTGCAGGGATGCCAGATTTTTACTGGATTACCGGCGCTTTATTCATGCTGGTTTCCTTTGCTGCATTGAGCAGCTCGCTCCACCAATCATATGGTCAGGCTCATAAATTTATTTCTTTATTAGTTCTTGGCTCGTTTTTAATTCTAGGTGTATTGTTGTATGCTTATGCAGCTGACGGCACTTTCTTGGGATATCTTTATCCTTTGCTGACTTCCTTAATTTTAATCTTTTCTGCTAACCTTCTCTTATATTATCAGCGTCTTGATTCCTTTGAAATACATCTGCTCTATCTGTTTTTCGCCAACATAGGATTTCTCGGCGGAGATTTACTGTTTTCGTATTGGGGCGCTTCCAACATTCTCGGCGCTCTTTCCAATATTTTTTACATCTTTGCTTACGGACTGAGCGCATTTGCGTTCTTGACTTTACTGATGAAATTTTATCACCATTCTTCTGAAAGATCATTACGCTGATGCCTGAACAAAAATGTCTGAACCAAAACCTAAACATCCTGCTTCAGTAGAAAAATATCCCGGCACGTTAGAAGATTTAGCTAAAGCAATCGGAAGCATGCGTTATGATAAAGTAGCAGATTTTTTAGGGTATTTGGCCCAGTACGCTGAATTTGAAGCGAAAAAAGATCTTGCAGATGGAAAAGTCAAGCTACCGGCAGAATTATTTCTTGCTTCTAAACTTTTTTTTCAAGCGCAGAAAACATATGAATCTGCCTGGGAAATCTGTAAGCCCTATATGAAAAATGAATAATCAAGGGCGGTTTTTTTCACTCCACCTAAATAACTTTCTTTCACTACCAACTTGAAAAAAGAAATTTTATAAACTAGTTATGTATTATTAAAATTCTTTTTGTAGAGGTGGCGATGTATGAAAGATATAGACAGAGAGTTTGAAGAATTTGTGCGTAATCATCCTAAGCGTTTGACCGAAAATCAAAAGAAAATCTGTGAGAAATTGGGCTTGGAGATTCCTAACTAAATTTTTCTGGTTCTCTTTAAGTTAGTTGTATCCAAGGTTATATAATATTGCGGGGTATTCAAGAATAGTAAAGAACAGATTTTTTCTTAGGGAAGGGGATAGGAAGCATCGCTTGGCCTTTCAAGCACGGATAAAAAAATGAGGTTTTATGATTAAATTGTATTAAATAGGAGGCAATAACATGGAATCAAATAAATTAGAAATCAATGCAAAAGCACCCGCTTTTGAAGCAAAAGCATTGCAGAACGATGAGATTAAAACGGTAAAGTTAGCCGACCATAATGGAAAATGGGTGGTGTTATTTTTTTATCCGGCTGATTTTACTTTTATCTGTCCGACTGAATTAGGAGAACTAGCTGATCATTACGAAGAATTTAAAAAAATCAATACCGAAGTATTAAGTGTCAGTACTGATACGGCTTTTACTCACAAAGCCTGGCACGACAGTTCACCAACCATAAAAAAAATTACCTTCCCCATGGTAGCTGATCCAACCGGACAGATTTGCCGTGATTACGGAACTTATATCGCTGACGAGGGATTAAGTTTGCGGGGAACATTTATCGTCGATCCGGAGGGGATCTTGAAAGCGTTTGAGTTGCACGACAACAGTATCGGCCGAAGCACTAAAGAATTGATACGTAAGATTAAAGCAGCGCAATTTGTCCGCGAACACGGCGGCGAAGTGTGTCCAGCCAGTTGGGAGCCAGGAAAGTCCACCTTGAAACCGGGGTTGAACTTAGTAGGAAAAATATGAGGTAATTAAAAATGACTTACACCACAAAAAATTTTGAACAGCTATTAGGATTGAAAGGATTCAGCGAGCAATTATTGCAAAATCATTTCAAATTGTATCAAGGATATGTTACTAATACTAACAAATTGATTGAGTTGCTGGATAAACTAGAACCCGGAACTCCAGAATATTCTGAATTGCAAAGACGTTTTGGCTGGGAATTTAACGGCATGCGTCTGCATGAATTGTATTTCGGCAATATGATTAAAGGCGGCAAAGCTTTGAACAAAAATTCTCCCTTCGCTAAAGAATTGGTTAAAGTGTATGGCAGTCTTGAAAATTGGGAAAAGAACTTTAAAGCGGTTGGCGCGATGAGAGGAATCGGATGGGCTGTGCTAGTATATGATCCGCAACAGAAAGAACTATTTAATCTTTGGATTAACGAACACGATGTCGGTCATTTAACTGGAACAGTTCCATTATTGGTTATGGATGTCTTTGAACATGCCTTCATGATCGACTACGGCTTAAACCGAGCAGATTACATCAAAGCATTCACAGATAGTGTTGATTGGGATGTTGTAGCGGAGAGGTTTAAGAAAGCTTGATTTTTTTATTTTTTATTCTTTTCTGGTGTGTTTATCTTCCTGAATCTTTTTAAATGAACCCGTAAAAGTTATTTTATGACTTTATACGGAATAGATCTGTTGCAAGATCAAGAAGGAAAATATCATCTTCTGGAAGTAAATGGGGTAAAGTCTGGAATGAATGGTTTTAAGCACATTTATGGTGATGATCGCATTGAGGAAAAAGTTTACCAAATGCTCCAGCATCGTTATGGCAAGGTCACTATAAATGATAACAGCTATTTTCGATTACAATATCAGAAAGAGCATCCTCTAAAATAGGGGTGGAAATCATTTATCGCAAAATTACCTTTCTTGCAAAGAAAAGAGAAATTACCAAGAGTTCTTTCTGCACCTACGGCACGAGTGGATTGGCTAAGAGAAAAAGTTCCAGTGTTTTATGGTTGTAAATTTCCCTTTGAATCGTACACAGGGCAAGAATCAGCGGTGTTGAGTATAGTTTACAATGAAGAACTACCGCATCCCTTAATAAATCCCTATCTTACTGAGGCTATCGCTCACAATAAATTCTTTACTTACCAAGTATTAAAAGATTCAGAGCTTAAAGATATGGTGCCCAGATCAACCTTGTTGGGATTAGGATTTACTCATGAAAAAGAACTCGAAGAACTTTTGGAAACTTCGCCGCAATTTGTCATAAAACCAATTCTTGGCTCCCAAGGAAGAGGAATAGAAATTATTTCTCAAAAAGTGGCTCAACAACATCGGCATAGTCGCAGACCAGCAGATTTTCATATCAAATCAAAATTACCCTTAAAACTTATTCCATTATATGTGGAAGATATGATTGCAGCAAGAATGTTCTCTTTTGAATATGGTTTAGGCGTTATTCAGCCTTTCATTAATTCCCGACAGCGTATACAAGGCAAAAAAATGTACACTAGTATTCGAGCTATCGTTTGCAATGAGAAATTTGTTGATGCTTATGTCAGAGTAAGTCCTCACAAAAAGGTTAATCTATCACAAGGAGCAAAAGCTTATCCTTGTAAAGATAAAGAACAAATCGCTTCTTTGTCAGAGAAAATTGTAGCAATATTTGAAGAACAATGTCTGGGTTATGAAGTCGCTGATTTTGAACAGAAAATGTATCGGGAGTATATTGAATCGCGTGGTAAAACTACTCCTGAAATGAGAGAAAAGGATGCCAGAAAAGAAGAATTAGCAGCAATGATGAATTATTTTGCCGACCTCATAGAAATCATAAAGATAAAAGCATAATCTCGTAATCACTTCAACACAATCTTCTCAGCAATTACTTCTTTCTCTCCTTTATATTCTTCTACTTGTCCAGTCAGCTCTACGTGGTCATCTTCTCTTAAATAAATGCTGCTGTCTGGAAATAGGATTATGTTCGTCTGTACTATTTTCTCTCCTTCCAGTTCAAAGAAAACTGCTTTCTCCGTAACTTGCAGGTTTTTTACTGTGCCTTTCATCAATACTTTTTCTGAAGGCAAAGAATCATCTATATCAGCAGCAGGTTCAAGATCAAATAACTGCGCATACACAAACAAGAAACTTAAACCCAGCAGGGTCATGATCAGCGAAAGTTTAACCAGCGTTTTTTCTTGCATAAAAGGCAGGATTTTAGAGGTATTATATGCATTTCTACGCTGCAGTATAGCAATTACTGTGTTTCAAGTCCTAAATCTTTATATATACTTTCTCCATTTACATCAATTATGTCTGAAGAAAAAATAGTTCAATTGCGCGAATACTTATTCCAGCTAGAGCGCAGAATAAAGCCCTTGGAATGGGATGCCAGCAGAAATCAGATTAACGAGTTCAAAAAGCAGCAATTAGTAAAATTGAAAGAAGAGTTCAATACTCTCCAGCAAGAATTGTCTGGTTTGGAAAAACCTTAGAATATTATTTAAGTTTTATTTTTCTAGTTTCATCTTTCTTTTAGTATCCTTAAAGATTTCCCCAACCTCAACCTTTTTAAAGTTCTTTCCATTCCAGCAATCAAAAGATGGTAAGGATGAAGCCAGTTATTTCTTTGCAGGAAAAAGCATACTCGCAGCCTCTGTCAGAGCTGTTCAAAAATTATAATACTTCTGGAACCGGGCTTTCCAACCACGAAGCTGAACTAAGACTGCATTCTCTCGGTTTTAATGAACTGCAGACGGTCCAAAAAGACGGTGTTTTGAAAATATTGTTAAGACAATTTTCCAGCCCGTTAGTCATTATCTTAATTGCAGCATTAATCCTTTCATATCTGCTTGGAGAAAAGATAGATGCAGGAATTATCGGCATGATCGTTATAATCAATGCCCTGTTGGGATTTGTACAAGAATATCGCGCTGAAAAAGTCATGGAAGCGCTGCAGAAAATAGCTTCGCCCAAGGCGGTGGTGCTGCGTGACGGAAAAGAAGTCATTATCGACAGCAGAAATGTTGTTCCCGGCGATGTGCTTTGTTTTAAAGTAGGTGATAAAATTTCTGCAGATGCGCGTTTAATCGAAGCACATGATGTAAAGACGCAGGAAGCAGTGCTGACAGGAGAATCACAGCCGGTAGCAAAAACAATTGAAACTGTAGCTGCACAAAAAACTTTGGCTGACCGAAGAAATATGATTTATACTTCTACTATTATCGTTAACGGTCGAGGCCGCGCGGTAGTTACGGCTACCGGCATGAAAACAGAAGTGGGAAAAATTGCCCGCGATATCACTGAAGCGCAAGAAAAAGTTGCTCCTTTACAGAAAAATATGCAGGTCATGGGGAAATACATTTCTATTGCGGTAACTTTGGTTGCAGTCATCGTCTTTCTAGTCGGGGTCGCTTTAGGATTAGATTATACCGTAATGTTTCTGACTGCAGTAGCTTTAGGCGTAGCTGCAATTCCTGAAGGCCTTCCTGCGATAATTACCATCTCTCTTTCCTATGGAGTGCAGAGAATGGCCCGGCGTAATGCTCTCATCAGAAAACTTCCTTCTGTCGGAACATTGGGAAGTGTTGACGTTATTTGCACGGATAAAACCGGAACTCTTACCCATAATGAAATGACCGTAACTAAAATTTGGGCTAATGGTTCAGTGTATGACATAACCGGTTCAGGATATGGAGCAAATGGTTCATTTCTCTTAGATGGAAAAGAAGCTGGGGCAAAATCTTTGCAAACCCTTCTTAAAATTGGAGCGCTCTGTAATGATGCCCAATTTGATAAGAAACGGAAAGTGATCGGCGATCCAACTGAAGCAGCATTGTTGATCTCAGCAGAAAAAGCAGGGCTGTCGCGGGCAAAATTGGAACAAGAAGAACCGCGAATTAATGAAATCTCTTTCTCTTCGGAACGAAAAATGATGACTACCATTCATCAAACTAAATCTGGCAAAGTTTCTTATACCAAGGGAGCTCCGGATATACTTCTTGCTTCTTGTAACAGTATTCTCATTAATGGAAGCGTGCAGCACTTAGATCGTAAAAAAAAAGAAGAAATTCTGCAGCAGAATGAAACTCTTGCCGGAAATGCGCTTCGGCTGTTAGGATTCGCTTACAAGACTGATGTCAAAGTAAAAGAAGATGCAGAAAAAAATATGGTTTTTGTTGGATTGCAGGCCATGATTGATCCGCCGCGTAAAGAAGTCAAAGAAGCAATACGAAAGTGTGCCGAAGCAGGGATACGAGTCATTATGATTACTGGCGACCAGTTAAGTACGGCTAAAGCTATCGCTGAACAGATAGGAATTACCGGAGATGCCATTACCGGCCAAGAATTGAATAAACTAAAAAATCTTGCCGCTCACGTAGAAGATATAAATATTTTCGCTCGGATAGATCCCGAACACAAGCTGCGCATCGTCGAAGCATTAAAGAAAAAAGGCCGCGTTGTAGCCGTTACTGGCGACGGAATCAACGATGCTCCTGCTCTTAAGAGGGCTGATATCGGCATCGCCATGGGCGTAACCGGAACAGATGTGGCTAAAGAAGCATCTGATATAATCCTGCTTGACGACAATTTTGCTTCCATCGTCAATGCAGTAGAAGAAGGCAGGGGAATTTATGACAATACTAAGAAATTTGTAAACTATCTTCTCTCCAGCAATTTTGCAGAAATTTTAGTTATATTTTTAGCCATGGCCATATTAGCTCCTATCTTTGGGTTAGGGCTGCCGCTAACTCCGATTCATATCCTGTGGATAAATTTAGTTACTGACGGATTGCCTGCCATAGCACTAGCTGTTGATCCTTATCAAAAAGAGATTATGAAACAAAAACCGCGTCAATATGAAGAATCCATTATCAACAGAGAAATGATTACTAATATTTTGATTCAGGGTGCGATAATTGCTTCAGCAGCTCTATTCTTATTTTGGTCTTACCAAAAAGCACTCCCTGGAAAAGCTCAGACTATGGTCTTTACCGCATTGGTTGTTTTTGAATTAGTGCGTTTGCACACCATCAGGATGCATTATCATTTGTCTCTCTTTTCTAATCGTTATCTGTTGGGAGCAATACTTCTTTCTTTCGCTCTTCAAGGCATAATCATGTATGTTCCATCTCTGGCAAACCGATTTGATGTGGTGCCTTTAGGGTTGATGGATTTGGTGTGGATAGTCGCAGCCGCTGCAATCATAGTAGGATTGAATACCGTTATACATAAAGTAAGAAAGCTTTCTTTTGCTTGATTCAAGCAAACATTTTTAAAAAGGCGGGTAAAATAAGAGTAAATAATAGCTGAGGCAGCATAAGCGTGATCTGATAGGGTCTTTAGCCTCGGGGAGGAAAAACATGGAACTTAAATTAGTATTTGGAACAAAAGACGGGAAGTCTTATCAAAAAGAAGTAAAAGATGCAGATGTAGAATCATTGTATAACAAATGTATCGGTGATACTGTTTCTGGCGACGAGCTTGGCTTTCCAGGATATGAATTCATGATAACTGGCGGTTCTGACAAGTGCGGTTTTCCCATGAGGAAAGGGATCCAATCTGCACGTAAAAAAATAATGGTCCTGGAAGGAGTAGGTTGTTCAGGATTAGACCGTAATGACAAGAAACAAAAAGGTCTGCTCAGCAAAAAAACCGTCTGCGGAGAGAGAATTACCAAGACCATTCATCAAGTCAACCTGAAAGTGATGAAAGAAGGCTCACCGCCTTTGGTCGGGGAAGCTGCAGAAGGGCAGTAAGTTTTGTATTTTAGACCATAACTAATGAAAGACCCATATAACGCATAAATAATGCGGGTCTTTCAAATTTTAGTTGACACTAAACTAATATGCGAAACTATTGTCGTCAACTAAACAACAAAAACATTTTTAAATACATTTTGTTTTTCTTTATTGTATATGGCTTCAGTTAATCAATTTATGAATAACCTTCAACGACAATTAGTTCTCTTCAATCGAAGAATATCTGCTTTTTTTTCATTCATCATCACTAAACTTAAGAATTTCAAAAGCCTTACCATTCAAGAACAAGTTTCTTTTGGTCTTATGGGAATAGGTTTAGTATTTATCGTGGCTTCAATAGTTTTGTTTTTATTATGAGAGGAAAGAACATGCAACTACCAGAAAAATCACGGGAAAAATTTAATCACTTTCGAGATTCTGTTTCACCATCTGCTGAAAAAGTTAATCCTTTTAAGGAATCAGCTACACAAAATACTGAGAAAAGCAATAGTTTTGTTAAAGAATTACCTATGCCTCGTCAGCCGCAGTTAAACAAGGATAAGCCGGAAAGTAAATCTCGGGGCAGAGAAATAACTATTACTATAAAACCATGGAAATTAGTAAAGGGTTTTTTTGTTTTGGTCCTACTTTTAGGTCTCTTCTTCGCTGGTCGATTTAGCGCCGGAGAAGATTCTTTTCTTCCTGATTTTTCAAAATATTTCAGCCAAGATGCCGGTCCTTCCGGATTAGTGACCGGTGATGCCAACGAAGCAGAAAAAACCGAAGCAAGTTCAGCCGAGGTTGAAGCTGCAGCATCAGAAGAGCAAAATAAAACCGAAGAATCATCTTCTCCTGCAGAAAGTTCAGAAAATGTTTCTGAAGCAGTTGAAGATGTTCCTAAAGCACCTGAAAAAATCATAAGCGAGGGATATTCTAAAGTTACTTTATCTCTTGACGGAGTGTACAAAGATTGGAAAGGAACTTGGGGAAAGATAAAAGGAGTAAAATACACTATCACTAATAACGAAGCAGGAACCATCAAGCCGCACCATTTCGCTATGGTTGTAGAAGGGTACGAGGATGGAGAGAAGCATTTTGATGTTAGTTACACTTCACAGAGAATAAAATCTGGACAAGTCTTAGTTGATGAAGCGGCCGTTTCAGGAGGATTTGCATACAGCGCGGTATCGATTCCAGACAGTGATTTAACAAAAGTAAGGATTTCCCTAATTCTTCTAGACGAAGACAGCGAAACTATCGCTGCCGTGAATCAAGAAGTAGATTTGAGCGGAAACTAGTTTTATGTTATGCTTTATGTTCTTTTCCTTTTAATTTTTCATTCTTTATTCTGCCATAAATAAGGTATTGTCAAGATAACGTCAGCTGGCAAGGTCAAGAGGTATGCGAGGTAAATCTTTTGCTTGCACAAAGTTAAGGGATTTTTCACCTTCGACCAAGAATTCAGTTTTTCATCGGGAATATTGCCGGTGAAAAACCGAGCATACGGCCCGCCGGCTGACGAAAAGATGATAATACCTTTTTTAAAAAAGGAGAGTTTCATATTAGCTGTTCTAATTTGCATAAATCAAGAATATTTTCTAAAAGAAGCAGAATATCTTTTATATTGTGCAGGATTAGCCAATTCATCACTCCATAAATTTACATAGAATGTTCCGCTTTTATCCGAGATATCTTCTGAAAAGACAGTTGTAAATTTCTGCTTTACACCCAGCATATGGGTTCCTTTACACCCTGAAAAATACATATTCATTTCGTTTTCTTCATATTCATTGCCATCATCACTAACAAAAACAAATCGGCAATCGTTCACAGAAAAATCAGCATTATATTTTACTTCATAAGAAACGCCTTCTGAAGTAACTGAAGTAACATTTAGTTCAAATGGTTTTGATGAAGGGGTACTTAAATCATAACAGCCTAATATAATTAGCATACTCACCAAGATTAATAATAGTTTTATTGTCATTTGTAAAAGATAATTATTAACCTATTTAAACTTTGTTCAAGAATAGGCTAATATGAAACTTTGTGCTTCACAGGTCACTAACAGCCTCGCTAAAATTATGTTTCACGTCGATGGTTGGCGTTCCCCGTACATGAAATTAAGAAACCACTTAATTTCAGTACAGAAAATCAATAGTTTTTGATTTTCTTGTAAGGGACATCCCCCTTACCGACGCGAATGTTGTTTTTGAACTAGCTCGGTAGGAGTTAGTGACCGAAGGTTTCATATTAGTCCCATAAATCGTTAAGTATATATATTTAGGATTATTTATAATCAGTAAAATGGGTGACATGGTAGAATTAATCAAATCACGTCGGAATGTGACGCAATTTCTTCCTAAATTTGTTTCCTGGGAGAATATTTCTCGAGTATTAGATGCTGGAAGGCATGCTCCCAGCTGCGGAAATATTCAAAATTGGAAATTTATTGTAATTCTTAACCAAGAGCTGAAACAAAAAATTGTTGCTGTTTCTTATGATCAGTATGAGATTGCGGCGGCATTTGCTTTGATCGTAGTCTGCGCAGAACCAGAAAAAGCGGAACGATATTATGGTGAAAAGGGAAAGACATTTTATACCATACAGAATTGTGCTGCTGCGGTGCAAAATATGTTGTTGGAAGCACATTCTCTTGGCTTAGGCACTAGGTGGGTAGGTGCTTTTGATGCCGACAAAGTCAAAGAATTTCTTAAAATTCCTGAAGAAGTTGAAGTGCACACTATTGTTGCTTTAGGTTATGCTAAGGAAATTCCTCCTAAGCCGCCAAAATATCCTTTGGAAACTTTAGTTTATTTTGGATCATGGAGGGTTAAAATTGCTGATCCCGCTAAGTATTTGAACGATATAGCTACAGTTTTAGCTCGGAAAGCGCATTCTGTAGAAAACGTAGTCCAGAGGGGAAAAGAGTTAGTGGTGCAAAAAGCTAAGGAAATTATTAAAAAATAATCTTATTTATGGCCTTATTTTTCGGCAATTCTTAAAAAGTATGACTTTATTTTGCTATAAGTGGCACTTAATGAAGTAGTATCTGTACGTGAAGGGGTTTTAGAAAGAATTTGTTCTCCTCGTTTAACTTCTCATACGCAGGTAATAGGATTCCGCCTAATTATTGCGGTAGAAGGATAATCTTGGAATCAAAGCGGGTTAGTTTTGATGAACAAAAAGAAATCTATGAACAGAAATTATTTGTCGCTCAACTTAGTGCAGGCGGGGTATCTCGGGCAGAGGAGCTTATCACTGAAAGTTCTATATCCAAAGTAAAAAATGAATACTTGGCTTTAGACTCTTTGCTGAGGATGTGATTTTTTTCATCTCTAATTATTTTTAACTGACTAATTTGTTTTTTAGTAGTTTTTACTATTGATTAAAATGGGGCTCATTGTCCGTTTTTCCACAAAAATAAGCACAATTCAAGATTTATCTTCTGCAATATATAGTTTAGAGAAAAAAAATATTTAAATATAAGTACTACTTTACTAAACTCAAAAGGGTTGGTCGCCCTTAGTTAGTTATTTGGTCTGTACTAGGTCAGTTGAGCTTATGTATTTTGTACTTACTTTCTGCTTTTAGTAAGTTTATTTCTCGTTCACAATTGGTCAGATTATGCACGACAAACTTAAGAAATATAAGAGTAGAACTAGTATATAATAATTTGTATGCTAGAATGTATAGTTTCCAAACGTGAAACTAACAAAAATGGGTGGACACACAAAAATATTGAGGTGGTAAGAATGGATTTTTTAGTTGAAAGGGCATTGCAAAGCGCCCCTGCAGAAGATGACTTTGCACATATGAGTCAAGCAAATATTAAAGTAATTGGTGTAGGTGGAGCCGGCAACAATATGGTTGGCTGGTTATATAAAAAAGGAATAAAAGGAGCAGAAATTATTGCAACCAACACTGATCATCAACATCTTCAGATTACCGGAGCCGACAAGAAATTTCTTATTGGTAGAGATTGTACCAGAGGACTAGGGTGCGGTGGATTTCCTAACAAAGGAGCAGAAGCAGCCCAGGAATCATTAATGGCACTAAAAGAAGCATTGAAAAGCGCTGATATGGTCTTCGTATGCGCAGGTATGGGTGGAGGAACAGGAACTGGAGCAGCTCCAGTTGTAGCACAAGTTGCTAAAGATACCGGATCAATCGTCATCGGAACAGTCACTATGCCTTTCAACATCGAAAGAGCACGGTGTGACAAGGCAGAATTCGGATTACAGCAATTACGACAAGTATCTGATACCGTTATCGTTATCGATAACAACAGGCTAGTACAGATTGCTGGCAACTTGCCGATTCAACAAGCTTTTGCTGTTGCTAACGAGTTAGTTGCGACTATGATCAAAGGTATTGTTGAGACGATCGCAGTGCCTTCACTAGTTAACCTGGAC
>CAYRMP010000007.1:0-20066 GCA_964425545.1 uncultured Methanosarcinales archaeon
GAAGTAAACTGTATCAACCAAAGTTAGATTGTCAAAGACGCTGGCATTGAAGGTTTGGTTGTTCGACCTTATGCTGAAATTGCTGCCATTAACTGGATTGTTCAAGAAGTTCAATGTTATGTTCGGTGCAGTTCTGTCGACGGTAAAATTAATTACAAAGGTATTGTTAACATTGTTTACCGTGTCATTCGCAATGATTCTTACACCTTGCCTTTCTTCTGCCAAGGAGGATACATTGTAACTAACGCTCCATTGTCCGGAGATGTTTGTTCCAGTGATGTTGAAATCGTTGCCGGTTCCATTGTCAAACCAGAAGTAAACGGTATCCACTTGCAGGAGAGCATCAAAGACACTGGCATTGAAGGTTTGGTTATTGGAACGGATGCTGAAGTTGCTGCCATTAACTGGATTGTTCAAGAAATTTAATGTAACATTTGGAGATGTTTTATCTACCGTAAATGAAATATTTACAGTATTGTTAAGATTTCCGACGGTATCGTTGACGTAAGCAATAACCGTATGCAATCCTTCTGGGAATGACAAGAGATTAACATTTGCATTCCAATTACCGCCGGAAAAAGTAGCAGTAGCATTAAAAGGAGTGGTGTTGGTATTGAACATAAATAATGCGGCCTGCACTTGAGTGAAACTCTCAACTACTGACAAACTAAATTGTTGCGTTACGGCGCTGAAGTTGCTGCCATTAGTGGGGCTTGTAAAAGTGACGGTTGGCGCACTGCGGTCAACGGTAAAGTTGATGAATTGCGTGTTATTAATATTGTTATAACTATCGTTGGCAAATACCGTCACGCCTTGCAATCCTTCCATAAATAGAGAAGTATTTACGCTGACATTCCAAGTGCCGCTAGAATTACTGGCAGTTAAGTTAAATGGATTAGTGCCATTGCTAAAAATAAAAATAGTAACATTTACATTAGAATGAAGATCCCATACCGTTGCATTAAATTCTTGTATCTTCAAACTTAAATTAGAACCATTTAGGGGTACATTAATGGTTACATTTGGAGGATCATTCTCTTCAGTGCTGTAGTTGCTGAAAGAGGTTACGTTGGCATATAAAATTTTTAAGGTTAGATTATAAGAAATATTACATTTGAAGGTAGGATCGGGGCTGTTATCACAGCGCACTCCTGATTTCAATAGATCTGGAGTTTGTTGATAGGTAAAATTCTTAAGTTCAATACTTGCAGTTTTATTAAGATTAAATGCCTGATCTGAAGCAGTACTTGATGGTAAATCTGCAAAGCCCACAACGTTATTTTTTAAAAAAACATTTAATCCTAAGGAAAGATTAACGTTATTGGTAAGGTTCGTATTGCTCCAATTGATTGCTCCAACAGAATTGTTATAACTCAAGGTGTTAACTAAACCGCCAAGATGTAAGATGCTGTAAGCCAAGACGGAAAAATTATTATTTATAATAAAATTGTTTCTGGAAGGTGTTGTTCCATTAAGTACAATTCCAGAACCAGTGCCAACAGCAAGTACGGAAGTAGTATCAATCGTATTATTAAGGATAGTATTGTCTTCTGAACTCCCTAGAACTATTCCGTTACTAAACTCTCCTTTAGGAAAAATATAATTATTTTGTATGGTGCTGTTAGTAACGCCATAAAAAATAATACCATCGGTATATGTATTTCCAGCTACA
This sequence comes from uncultured Methanosarcinales archaeon, assembly GCA_964425545.1. GTDB lineage: Archaea > Nanobdellota > Nanobdellia > Woesearchaeales > GW2011-AR9 > JACPIL01. The sequence continues at coordinate 1,673 of CAYRMP010000007.1, forward strand.
GATTGTTGGATAATACACTTTTGGATAATAACGTTGTCATATCCACCTTTATTGTCAATACCAGCACCATCATTAACACCGCTGTAATTAATTGCATAACCATCACAATCTATAACTATGCTATTAGCAAGAACAGTTAAACAAGTTCCATCGGCACTGATGTTATTTGTGAGCCGATAAGTCTCACCAGGCGTAACTAAAGCAGCAGCACAAGAAGCAACAGGTGTTACTTGGATGCCAATTGCTGCGCCAGTTATTCCCGCCGCGGCGGTCTTAGTAAAAAATGCCAGACCGGATATTAAAAATATTAAAATTACTACTAAAACGACTACCTCTCTCTTTTTTTGAAAGTACATCTATGATTGCTATAAACTTTCGGGGTTTATTAAGATTACGCCAAACTAAAGCTTTTTAAACACCTTTTCTTTTTAGGTCAATATGGATTATAAAGAACTGGGCTTAAAATGCGGGTTAGAAATTCATCAGCAATTAGAAGGTAAAAAGTTATTCTGTCTGTGCCCAACCATTATCCGCGATGATGAACCTGATTTTGTCATTCAACGCAAATTACGCGCCTCTGCCGGCGAAGCTGGAACAATTGACATCGCTGCACAACAAGAACAATTAAAGGGGAAAAACTTTGTCTATCAAGGATATCATGATATTACCTGTTTAGTTGAAGCAGATTGCGAGCCGCCGCATGAAATTAACCAAGATGCTCTTTATACAGCACTGCAATTATGTAAACTAGCGGAAGCAGAAGTTTTTCCTATCGTGCAGGTGATGAGAAAAACTATTGTAGACGGATCTAACACTTCTGGATTTCAACGGACGGCATTAATCGCCAAGGATGGAACCATTCAAACCAATGCGGGAAAAGTAAGCATAACCAACGTTTCTTTAGAAGAAGATTCATGCAAAATTATTCGGGAAAGCCCAGAAGAAAAAGTCTATTCCTTAGATCGGCTAGGTATACCTTTAATTGAAATAGGAACTGCTCCGGATATCATTTCACCGGAACAATGTCAGGAAACGGCTAAAAAAATAGGCATGTTATTACGTTCATTACCCGGCGTCAAAAGAGGCTTGGGCACAATTAGGCAAGATGTCAATGTTTCAATCAAAGGCGGAGCCCGTATCGAGATCAAAGGAGTACAAGATCTGCGGCAATTGCCTTTGTTAGTGGAGTTAGAAGTCAAACGACAGAAAGAATTATTGAAGATAAAAGAAGAATTAAAAAAAGTAAAATTGCTGCCGCTAAATATTGTTGATGTCACTTCCTTGTTTACTATTTCTGGAGCTAATCTGATTAAAAATACCTTAGCAAAAAAAGGAAAAGTGCTGGCTATAAAATTACCGGGATTTGCCGGTTTTATGGGGAGAGAAGTGCAGCCGGAACGAAGATTAGGCACTGAATTCTCTGATTGGGCTAAAGTGCGTGCTGGAGTGGGCGGCATATTTCATTCTGACGAGCTGCCCAGATATGGTATTTCTGAACGTGAAGTGCTTGAAGTTAAGGCAAAATTGGGCTGCGGGCAAAAGGACGCTTTTATCCTGATAGCAGATGGAGAAATAAAAGCAAGAAAAGCCTTAGAAGCAGCCTATGACCGGGCACAAGAAACATTGAAAGGCATTCCCTCAGAAGTACGAAAAGCTAATGCTGACGGGACAACCAGTTATTTACGACCTATTCCGGGAGCAGCCAGAATGTATCCAGAAACTGATGTGCCCCTGATTAAGCCTAATCTTAGTAAGATTGAACTGCCAGAAACACTAGAAGAAAAAATGGTTCGTTTTCAGAAGGATTTTGGGTTAAGTAAGGATTTGGCTGAATTTGCAGCTAAATCAGATAAATTAGGATTGTTTGAGGAATTAGCGGAAAAATACCCTTCAGTAAAACCTGCTTTTATTGCGGAAACTCTTATTTCAACCCCCTTAGATATTAAGCGCCAATTTCATCATGATCCCGATAAATTAACGGAAGATAACTTTAGGAATGTATTTAGGTATTTAAAGGAAGGTAAAATCCACAAAGATATTGTTCTTGACGTGCTTATCGACATGATTACTGATAAATTTGATCTAAAGCGCTATGCTACTCTCGGAACTGAGGAGATTCATAAGGAATTACTTAAGATCGTTGCCGAAAATAAAGGCGCTCCGCTTTCTGCTTTAATGGGCCAGGCCATGAAACGATTAGCCGGGAAGGCTTCCGGACAGTTTATTTCTGAACAGTTGAGAAAGATACTGGAAAAAGGACACTAATTTAGTTGTCACTAACTAGTTATAATTTAGCCAAAAGATTTATAAAGTCCCTTCTCTAAAAACAGCCATAAAGTTCAAAGAGGAGATAAAATGACAAGGAAAAAGAATCAGGGATGTGGCTTTTATGCAGCATTAAGTGCAGCTATAACTTCAACTGTGTTACTAGGAGCAACGGCAACAAAATATGTTATTGGAAGTTGTCAAGAAAGTGAAGAAAAAACACCCATATATGAATCCTTAACACCAGCACAACGAGAATCTTTCTGTGACCTAGCCATCACCCCTTTGAGAGAGAGCTTTATCCAAAGTTGCAACCTGGAAAATTTCGGAAACGGAAGTGTTCTTAAAGAGCTTGCCGAGCAAAGAAACCGAACATTGCAACAATATGGTTGTGTAGAGCAGGAATGGGAATGCAAACCCAATGAACCATCTGATTTATCTAGGGAATTCAAGGTAGAGTACAGGTATAAATAAAATGACAAAGAAAAAACCATCTGAAATCAGTGAAGTAATATACGAAGCTCAAGATCCAATAGATGAGACTCGTGGACTAGATGAAATCTGCGATCTAGATGAAACTGATAATGCAACAGATGATGAAGAAATTTACTATACTAATCGAGATTTGTATTTAGCAATAGCTAAAGATGTTGTTAAGGATTTGCCGTATATAGTTTTTGATAGTGTTTGTTGTGCTGTTTGTTATTTGTCTACTTTTTTAGCGACCGGTTATCTATTATTAGGCAGTGATAATCTGAACAATCAAAATTACGGAGTATATATACCATTAAAAGAAAAAGCTGCTATCTGTGATAAAGTTATAGCGCCTTTACAAAAAAGTATGTATAATGATTGCAATCAAAATAATCTTGATAACGGCACGCATGAAGTAGGATATCAGCATAAATAGAATTATTATTCATTATCTTTTTTGTGAATTTATTTTTTGAGTCAATAGTAACTCTATCAAAAACATAATAATAAAAAATCTCAATCATAGTAGAGCTAGAGGATAAGGTATCCAAGCAAGAAGTCAAGAACATAAAAACAAACACTTTAAACAAGATAGCCCTTCCCAAATCTATATAAACCTCTTCTTTTTTCTGATCATCATTGAAACAAGAACTTACAAAAAACGAGAAAAATAAAAAAGCATTTTTCTCTAGTTCATACTTTATGAACAGTAAAAAAATAGCACTGGTTTTATTTTGTTTATTATTGCCAATATTTTTATTGTTATTATCTTATAAAACGGTAATTTCTTTTAGCGATTTGACTCCTGCGCAAGAGAAGGTTTTTCTATTTTTAGAGGGAAAACAAGATTTAGCAGTTGAATTTACTGAACAAGAAGCTTCTCATCTAGAAGATGTTAAACGGGTAATGGATTATGCCGATGAGGTGTTTTATGCCTTGTTATTAGTGATTACTATTATCATTACTTATCATAAAAAAAATAAGGATTTCTTGTTCCAGCTGCTTAATTATGGCGGTAAAAGCACGGTTTTATCGATAATCCTCATAGGTGCTTTCTATGTTCTCTCATTTGATCTTACTTTCGCTTTATTTCATAATATATTTTTCCCGCAAGGAAACTGGCTCTTTGCACCGGATTCAGTCATAATCCAGGCCTTTCCGATTGAATTCTTTGTTGCTGTCAGCAGAAATATCTTTCTTCTAACCTTAATTTTAGGAATAATTTTTATACTTTCACGATATCTTAAAGGCCATGTTTTTCATAACCGGAATTAAGGCTTGGATTATAGCTATAGTCGTATTGCTGCTGGTTATTCTCTTCTTAGTATTATTATTTAACCTCTTTTTGCTGCTCCTGCCAGTAATCATAGTGGTGTTCATCATATTTTACATATTTAGGCTGTTAAATAAATTAAAGAAGAAAAAAAAGAGAAGGAAATGAGATCAACAAAATTAGAAATGTTGAGGTTACATTTTAATCGTTGTTAAAATGAAACCGTTAATCTTAATTAATTTTAAGACTTACCCGGAAGCTGTTGGGAAAAAGGCATTACTATTAGCCAAAAAGCTGGAAAAAGTCAAAACCAAAAAGTATGAAGTGGTAATTGCGCCGTCGCTGCCAACGCTTGAAGAGGTCACAGCAGGAACTTCTTTGAAAGTATATTCTCAGCATACTGACTTAGCTGGATTAGGAGCATACACCGGCAAGATTTCTGCAGAAGAGCTGAAGAAAATAGGAGTCAGAGGAACTCTTCTTAACCATTCTGAACGCAAAGTGCCTTTCCCCATACTAAAAAAGATAGCAGCAGATTGTAAAAAACAAAAATTGATTACCGTAGTCTGCGCATCATCACTAGGAGAGACAATACGGATAGCAAAACTAAAACCAGATTATCTTGCTTATGAACCAACAGAATTAATCGGCGGAGAGGTCTCTGTTACCAAGGCTAAACCGGAAATTATTGTAAAAGCAGTGGAAGTGATTAAAAAAATCAGCCCAAAGACAAAAGTATTATGCGGCGCAGGTGTTCATTCCAGAGAGGATATTCAGAAAGCATTGCAACTGGGAACGAAAGGCGTTCTGATCGGACATGTTGTCCCGAAAGCGAAAAATCCAGCGAAATTTCTTAAAGAGATGCTGAGATAAGTATATAGTTTCTATTGGCTACATTTATCTAGGTAGAAAAGATGTTTTCTTTATGCAGACAGTTACGCTCTATCTTCCCCAAGGTGTTGAAATAGCAGAATTGCGGAATGATTTAGAAGAAATAATTACCAATTACTGGGGGAAAAAAAGGGATTATTTTGCTTTTCCCCTTGCGTATGCCGTCGGCCTGGCACAAGTTTATGAATTTCCTTCTCGAGGTACAGTTGTCACAGTTACCAATGACCTAAATATCTTCTGTGATGAAGCCCTTTGTGTACCAGGCAGAGTATTGTGGTACAATGCTAAAATATTATTGTTTGGATTTAATGAAGAAACTCCTGAATTTCAGCGGCTGATGCAAAGCTTCGAATATCTGAATAATAAGTATAGAATTTAGAAATTGGCAAAACTGTAATTACTTTAATTTGTAAAAATTTACTCAGTAACGATTGAAACTGCTGAGAGGATAGAAACATTTAATAAAGGGGTGGTCATTGGTGAAATAATCATGAATATAGATATCTCCGAATTGGAACATTTTGTATACATCCACAACCCACGTATTAGGATTAATGATTAAGGATGCGAGCTTTTAGCAAGTTATAAATTGAATTATGAAATCTCTCACGTCGTTGATACTGAAAATGACGTCGCTTTTGTTCATTTGGCAAAATCTTTTTATTTCCCTCATGGAAGGATAAGAGTTCTACAACCTTACAATGGCGATCATCACCCAGTGATTCCGGCAATAATAAAATTACCAGCTAATATCAGTAAAGTTGTTGTTGGAGAAGACTACTATCGTTGTAGTGGGATATTTGTAAATAAAGGGGATGATGCTTATTTAATACCCGGCTATAATACCAAAGAAAATAAACGTATCTTATTAGTATCCCCCAATGATTCAGTGAACATTTTTGACATAGTCAGTAAAATACCTAATCGTGATTTACCAATCACTAGATCGATAGTGAAATCTGGACAAATAATTTTTCGCGAATTTCCGGTGCCGTGGCCACGTGAAAGACTGGTCTTAGAAGAAATACAATATGATAATGATAAAGGAAAAAAGGTGTATATTAATTTGAGAAATGATTGTTTAGAGATAAAACGGTTTTGACAGTCCGGTCTACAGAAGTAATTTTAACGTTCTAATTTTAGGATTAAAAATATAGCAAAAGCAACGTAAAGGCTATTTTAGGGATTTTCCACTAAGCCACTGTTTGTGGTAACTTTTTTAAACCCCTCCCTTCAGCTGATTTAATTAATGAGAACAATAAAATTAAACAGATCAATAGAACTTATTGCTCCAGTGGGATCATGGGAATCGCTGCAGGCAGCATTTCAGGCAGGCGCAGATGCCGTCTACTTTGGCGTTGAGCAGTTAAATATGCGCGCCCGCGCTACAAATAATTTTGCTATCGATGACATCAAAAAGATTGCCGCAAAATGCAATGCCCATAATACCCGCACTTATCTTACCCTCAATACCGTAATGTATGATCACGATCTAAATTTGGTGAAAAAGATTATTGACCAGGCAAAGCAGGAAGGGATATCTGCGATCATTGCGCATGATGCTGCAGTTCTGCAGTATGCAGATAGCATCAAAATGCCTATCCATCTTTCAACGCAGGCAAATGTTTCCAACATTGAAGCGGTAAAATTCTATGCGCAGTTCAGCGACATGATTGTTCTAGCCCGAGAATTAACTTTAAAACAGGTAAAAAATATCGTTGAACTGATCCAAAAGCAAAATATCCGCGGTCCTTCAGGAGATCTGGTTGCAATTGAGGTTTTCATCCATGGTTCTTTGTGTGTCGCCATTTCCGGAAAATGTTATATGAGCTTGGCTACTTACAATGCTTCTGCGAATAGGGGAGCATGTCTGCAAAACTGCCGCCGTTCATATACTGTCAAAGACACCGAGACGGGAGAAGAGCTGGTAGTTGATAATGAATATGTTATGTCTCCGCAAGACCTTTGTTCAATCGATTTCCTGGATCAGATTCTTGCTGCCGGAGCGACTGGACTGAAAATAGAAGGCCGGGGAAAATCAGCAGATTATGTTTATGTCGTTACAAAATGTTATCGTGAAGCAGTTGACGCAATCCTTGCCGGCACTTACACTCAAGACAAGGTTGCTGCCTGGAACAAAGAGTTAAAGACAGTATATAACCGTGGATTTTGGGAAGGATATTATCTGGGTAAAAAACTTGGAGAGTGGACAGGCACCTATGGTTCTAAAGCAACCACACAAAAAAATTATGTCGGAAAAATTTGTAATTGGTATGCTAAACCGCAAGTTGCCGAAATTATTCTCGAAGCAGGAAACGTAAAAGTTGGTGATAATCTTTTGATCACTGGCGTTACCACTGGAGTTTTTTATGCGACAGCAGATAGTATCTTTGTAAATGACCACCATTCTCCTCTCGGTAAAAAAGGAGAGACCATAACTATTCCCATCTCTGCAAAACTTAGAAAAGGAGATAAAGTGCATGTTCTTACACCTGCTTCAAACGAGAAACCATGATTCAAATAACGCATCTTCGTGATAAATGCATCGGCTGTAATTCTTGTGTTGAGAATGCCCCGCAAAGGTGGTCTATCTCTACTTCCGACGGAAAAGCTGATCTTCGTGATGCAACAAAAAACGGGAAATTTTATGTCGCAGTTGTTTCTGATGATGAATATGAACAAAATCAAAAAGCAGCAGCAGATTGCCCCATGCATATTATTTTAGTGGAAAGAAAAATGACTAAGTAGTTTTCTTAAGTTCATACTAGCGTTTATGATTTATACAAAGTTCTCTTTATGAAAAAGGATGCAGGATTTATTTAATCTTTTTCTTAAGCTGCAACTTTAATCTGTGTTCTATTCTTAGGGCAGTGAAGATAATTATGGCTGTTATAAATAAACTAACTGCGCTTATTTTTATCCAGAAAAGATGTTCCTTGGCGTTCTCATACCAATTAATTGTAAATTTGACTAGCCGAGCAAAGATAGAAAACCGAGAAGTTACCAACTCTTGTTTAATCGTTTCGTTCATTCTTAACATTTCTTCTTTAGCAGTGGATTTTTCTAAAGCTAGTTTATCCTTCTCTCCAATAATAAAATAACTGAACTGCGGTATTTGTGATTTGAAGAGAACAAGATTTAGTTCTTCACTAACTATTTCTGTTGTCAGCGGAAGCCATTCACTTCCTGAATATCTGAATAAAGATATATCGTTGGAAGTAAGTTTGTTTTCCATCAACCATTTTTTTTCAACTTCAAAATAGATAGTTATTTCTGAAAGATGTTCTTGTTTAAGCAACGGAGAAGTAGTTATCTCAAAACTATTGAAATACGCATTGTAAAATCGCTTCCGTACAATTTCCGGCGATTCAGTCTGGGCAACACTTATCCAGACACCATTCATTTTGTTCAAGACCAGAAATTCTATTCTGGTAATAGCTAAATTGTTTTTTGCTAAATCCATAATTGCAGTTCCTGGAGCTAAGATGGCCCAAGTTTTCTTTTGAAAACTTCCGGACAGGCCTTCACTTACGCCGCTAAGACTTCCGCCGCCGCCACTGCTGCTGCTGCTGGCAACTGTGCTAGCGGTTGTGTCTGCAATATTATCTACCGTCAAAGTAAGTGTTTGGGTATTGTTGATATTTCCAAGAGTATCGTTAGCAAAGACTGTAAAGGTAAGCGCTCCTTCCGCAAGAATAGTGGTGTCAAGAGTTACATTTAGTGATCCGGATTGATTTGTAGGAGTTCTGTTAAAAGGATTTGTTCCGTTGCTGAATTGGAAGATTATTGTGCCTACATCAGTTAATGCATCTACTATGGTTGCATTAAATACTTGTGTCCCGCTGATTTTTGCTCCATTTGCGGGGCTGTTGAATGTTATAGTTGGGGGAGTGATATCTATAGTAAAAGAAATATTTACTGATTGATTTACAAACCCAAAAGAGTTATTAGCATAAACTGTTGCATTATGCTTCCCTTCAACAAGAGAAGACATATTCACTGTAACATTCCAATTACCGCTGTGGTTGCTGGCAGTTTGATTAAATGGAGTAGTATTGGTGTTAAACATAAAAATAACCGTGCTTATTGAAGTAATAGAATCAGTAACTGTAGCGTTAAATAGCTGGCTTTGGGTGGTAAAATTAAATCCATTTGTGGGGCTGTTGACAGCCATGTTCGGTACCGAACCTTCGCCAAGACTGTAATTAGTGAAGTGGGTTACATTGAAGACAAAGGTATCATTTCGGGCTAACATGGTGCAGATAGCAGCGTTGCAAACTGCCCCGTTAAGGTACGGAAACTTATTAGTGAGGCCAAGAAGGTCAGTGTTGTAAAAAGTAAGGTTGGCAGAGATATTGAATCCGATCTTACTTGAATTCACAAAAATACTGTTGTTGCTGATGACAATATCCGTACTTAGATTAGTTCCGTTCGCATTGACTTGCTGCAGGAAAAATATCTCTGCTTCGTTGGAATCCTTTATGGTTAAATTAGAGTTATAAAAAATATAGCTGTTAACTGAGGAGATCTCATCTTGCAATAAAACGTTGGTGGAAGCAATAATAGTTAGATTGGTATTGGAATAAGAATTATTTTTCAGCGTGATGTTAGTAGAGCCATTGACATAAATGCCGAAATCCGGATTACCTGCGGCAGTAAGGATGTTGTCTTGGATGGTGATATTAGAATTTAATCCCTTTACGAGTACTTGACCTGGCAGTACGGCCGCTCCAAAGAAAGAGGCGGCAGCATAAGAGGTATTACGTATAGTGTTTCCTTTAATGACCACTGAGACGATGTTTTGATGAATTTCAATTGCAGTTACAGTAAAATTTAAGAAAGTATTGTTGATGACATTCCAATAAGAGATAACCCCATTATCTGTATTTGTTCTTACTCCTCTATGCCCATACCTAAATATATTATTACGAATGGTATTATTTTCATCGCCTGCATTAAATAATAAGACGGCTGTGCTTTGATTATTGAGGTCTAAAGTGTTATTATCGATGAGGTTATAATCTCCTCCTAACACAATAGCACTATTTTCTTCCAAGAAAAATCCACTCATATTGTTGCTGATTATGGTATTATTATAACTACTGGAATCTAAACTTACTGCTCCATCTTGAATGTTGCTAAAATTATTTCGAGCGATAACACAATTATCCCCGGCCATGACTACTCCGGAGCTCCCATTGCTGATGCTGCTGTCGCTTATAATCTCTTGACCACCGCAGTTCACAGAAGCGTTGATATAAATCCCGCAACGATACGCAAAAAAACAATTATCGACATCTACAATCCCAATACGTCTTACTGTACTATCGTCTATTGAGAAGTTTGAAGAGGAAGTTGAAATAGTGTAATAAAATGATGAATCGTTACTGGTAATCTGTGAATTTTGTAAAGCGTAAAATGCCCCTCCCTGAAGAACATCTATACCTACCTGTCCTGTTCCAGTCAGCGACATATTAAGCGTAGTATTGATAAGTGTCAAATTTCCGCCGTTCAAGATGGTGATATTCCCCGCCACGGCAAAACTTTCATGCTCACAACTGAGCGCATAAGAAATATTCCAATGAGGATATGCCTGCCCATTACTATAATTGCCGGAGCAATTTGTCGCTAAAATGCTTAATTCTTGCCCATACACAACCGCACCAGTGATGCTTGAATCATCATTAAAAAATAAGACTAAAGTTAGAAGAAAGAATATAATAGCCAAGACACCATAAAATATATCATACTCTCTTTTTTTAATTAGATTCATACTCTATTTCAAACAACTTTCACAATAAATGTCTGCGGATTGCCATAAAGATTATTTTTGCTGTCAAAGACTTCTGCCACAAAAATATATTCCCCCTTAATGGCTTCTTTAGGCACTTGGATAAGGATCGCTTCTTTATTGTTGGCGTTGCTTTCAATAGCGATTGATGCAGTATTAAATAAAGCCCAGCCAGCTATGTTTAAGGGATTTACTTGAGAAGTAATATCTGCTTTAGTTTCATCAGCAACTTTGTTCAGCTTAATCTGTATCTGAAAATTTTCAGTAACATCATAAGTATTTAAAATTCCTAATCCGAACACATGACTGTCACCGCGAGGAATGGCAGCGACATGCAGTGGCAGAGCGACTTTCTTTCCCTGACCGACTAACAAACGCTCTAATTCATCTTGGGTTTTCAGATCAAGCTGCGCTTTGATATCCTCAGCGCCGCGAATGAACTGATACAGCAAGGTAATTCCGGCAGAAAGAATCACTAAAGAAATTACAATGATAACTAACGTTTCAATAGAAAGGCCGATAACTCCTCTTTTATCTCTGATAGGGGAACTCTTTTCCATTCTATAGATATTAGCCACATAATCTTTATAAATATGTCTCCTGCGGGAAGGGTTATGTCTTTAGAAAGAAAAGTTATTGCGGGAATGCTTGCGGTGCTGAATGGAACTGCTTGTAATGATGAAAATTATTCTGCATCTCTTGGCGGAGTAACTATATACGAAGCAGTAACTGACAGCGATGGAAAAGCGCATTTTACTGAAGAAGAAACTGGTGAAGAAGTTGAAGTGGCATTAGACCCGCCAGTTTCTGATGCTACTATATTGTATTTTGATAATTACCTCTCTGAAGGATTTTTAATTTCCCATCCGGCATTCTCGCCGCAGTTGAATATCGCCCTGCATAACAGCAGCCATACTTATTCCTTAACTCCCGCGCCTTTGCAAATCTTACATGACGGCCTGCAAAAGGAAAAATCAAAACCGGGAGCGGAAACATATCTTTCCTGGGCGGAAGCTAACTGGGAACATACCGGCTGTTTAAATCGCGGAAGTCTAGTGACTTTAATGAAAGCCGGCGTATATCTGATGAAGAAACTAGGTATCGTAGAGACTGTCGGCTTTTCAGATGACAAACTTGATCAGGGAGCGCAATATATTGAAGAAAATTTACCGGAATCAGCAGTGGCGGAAGTTTACGTATTTATTCCTTACAAACACGGATTTAGCGCATCAACTACTACCATCACGGCATTAGATATAAGCTTTAGCGGTGAATGTACCGATGACAACCCCGGGAATAATCCGCCGGGAGATGGAAATGGCAGTGATTGTGGAAATCTTTTGTTCTGTGATTATTTTGAAGGGACTGCAATAAACAGCAATAAATGGAATGTCATTAATGATAACGGCATAGATGTTTATGGTGGTTGGTTATCTCTACCGAATGCTTCTTCGATTGCTACGCAAAAAGGATTAGGAAGCTCTTGTCCAGATAAGAGCGTGGACTTGAGAGCCATGCTTGATGGCGGATCGATTTATGTAGGAAATGGAATGGGAGTATCTGCAGTTAACGATACTGGATACCTTAATTGTGGAAATGAAACTAAGACTATTAATATGAATACCGGAACGGAAAATACCATCTCGTTATACAAAAGCGGAGGACTTCTTTCCTTGCTGGTAAATGGAAATGCCAGCAGTATTCCTTGCAATCAGGATATTACTTCTCTACAGATAACTTCTGGAATGAATGATTTGGTGGAAGTAGATTATGTGGAAGCGAAGTGTAAGTGAGTTGAACATTATTTGATTAATGATTCTATTTGAGAGAAGTTAGTAACCAGCAATTTCCCAACAGCCTAAAAAAACAGAAAAGATTTTAAATCCCTAGAAGTAAATTAAGCTATCAGGAGGTAATTAACATGAAAAAAATAATTTTAGTTTTGCTCATTACCATAAGTTTATTGCTGGTAGGTTGTGCTGCTCAAAAAGGAGAGAAAGGAGATGTTGGTCCGCAAGGCCCGAAGGGAGAACAAGGCCCTAAAGGCGATACCGGTCTGAAAGGTCCAGCTGGACCGCAAGGAGAACCGGGTGAACAAGGTGAAAAGGGAGATACTGGTCCGCAAGGAGCACCAGGTACGGCAGGATCTTTAGGAGTAGAAGTAGTAACTATAAAAACCGCATCCTCTGCTGAGGACTGGAAAAGTATGCAAGTGGCATGTCCCAGCGGGAAAACTGCTTTGGGCGGTGGAGCAACTATAGCTGCTACTGCTGCAATGGGAGATCCGGATATTGCGCTTGAAGCAAGTTATCCAGTATTAGATTCCAACAACGAGCCCAAAGGATGGTCTGCTAGCGCATATGAAACAAACACCAATACCGGAACGTTGTGGTATTTAGAAGTTCATGCTATTTGCGCAAAGACTGAATAAGTTTTTTCTTTTTCTTTTTTTTGCTAATGAAAATATTAAAAAAAATAGTTTGAAAAATTAAAAAATTAGTTGTAGGAGTGATATTTATGGAAGAAAACAAAAACGTGTGGAGTTGGGTTCTGGTAGTTGTTGCGTTGGTTCTCTTGTTCGGCAGTTTTGGAATGGGTGGCTACGGCATGATGGGATTTGGAATGGGCTTTGGTTTTCTATTTATGATACTATTTTTGGGAGTAGTTGTGTGGATCGTTATATCTCTAATTAATGCAACTCCAACAAGCAAAAAAGATGAAAGCGCTTTGACAATACTAAAAAGGAGATATGCTTCAGGTGAAATATCAAAAAAGCAATACGAAGAAATGAAAAAAGAGCTAAACAGGTGATATGATGAAAATCGGAATCGTTATCGGAACAAATGAAGCAGAGGTTGTTTGGAATGCGTTTAGATTCGGCGTTACTTCATTAAGAGCAGATCATGAAGCAAAGGTTTTTTTAATAAATAAAGGGGTTGAAATAGAAGATATTAAAGATGAAAAACATAATGTAAGAGAACAGGCTGATTTATTTATTGAAAACAAAGGGAAAATATTAGCTTGTGGAACTTGTTTAAAATCAAGACAGAAAGAAGGCAGTAATGTTTGTCCTATTTCAACTATGAAAGATTTATTAAAATTAGTTGAAGAATCGGATAAAATTTTGACGTTTGGATAAATATATTAGGAGCTCCCTCGGTCTTATTTAAAAGGATCTTATTCTTAAGATATATGACCAGAACTACACAATAATAACTTCTTGCATAAATATCACTTCGCCTAGATTACCCTAAAAAACCCCTTATTTTTCCGGCGTGTATGACCCATTCGCTTACTGCGGCATGATTATTTTCTTGGTAAGCTTTCAGAATTTTAGTGGTTGCTTCATAGTGTTCAGGGTTGGTTTTAAAGTTAAATAGTTTTATGGTTTTCAATATTTTTTCTCGTATTTTTTGAGGGAGAATGACTAAATTATCTTCATTTAGGTATTGAAGAGCTTCCCCCAGATCATATTCAATATTAGTGTAACAAGCTTTTATTTTGTTTAAATCTTCGCCCGTAAGTTTAGAAAGCCCGAAGATCTCTGGCGGTATTCCTAAAGAATAAAGAACTGCGCAGAAAGATATCGTCCGCGGAAGTTTTATTCCTGAAGCATTCCTGGAATATCCAAAAAGGCCGGTATGTATTTTCCTTTTTCTTCTTCCTGGCAGATATTTGCTAAAATCATTTATCAGCGGCGCTATCTCCCTGATAGTATCAACATAATCTTCCTGGATCAGATCAATATAACGCAACGCAATTTCTTCATCAACCAAATAAGGTTCTTTTCTTTCAGTTTTATTGATGTAATCAACTGCTTCAATCACTTGCTTAAGCGGATGATCATATTTGAAAGCTGACTGGATGGTGAAAGTCTGCACACTGGGATACCCTTCAAGAATCTTTTGTACTGTAGATGGTTTAAAATTTCCCCTGAACGGAGCCGATCCCAAGCCAATTATCGGAAGCAACTCTACTCCGCATTTTTTTTCAAGAAGATGCAGTCTTTGAAGCGCTACTTTTACCATAAGTATCGCAGCTACCGAACCATAATTCAACGCCGGATCGCTCCGAGCATACCATACCCGTTGAAAGTCTTTTATTTTAGTATATTGAATATATTTTTCTACATGAAGATGTGAATTTAATATTTCTTCTTTTGTTTCAAACAATGGTGTTACCCTAATATTTTTTGGCTTAAAATTGCCCAGCCAATTCTCTAAAGTAATATCGCCAATTTCTTGGTGAGAAGATTCAGCAATAAACTGCTTGTAAAACTCGTGGATCCTTATCAGCGGTTTCTCTGAAGTGCACATAGGTATTACTATCTCAAATATAGGGGTAGTATCTTGCTGATAAAATGCGGTTGCGATATCATGATTTCTGGGTATTGAAAAGATCAGTTCGGGAAGAACTTTCGCTTCATTTTTTTCGATGTCTGGATTTGGTGCTCTTAGAGTGAGAAATTTATGTTCACCTAACTTGTTTTGCTTGAAGTAATCAGGATATTTTGACAGAAGCTTGTTAACCACATAATTATCGACTTCCTTTCCTTCGACATCCCACAGCTGTTCTTCTATCCCCAGATGTGAATAAACATAAAATGCTTCCTGCACTTCATCATCTCCGGTTAAAGTTGGATGTGATGCAAAAAAAGGAATAGTTACATTATCCGGATGCTGTGTTGACATGGTCCGGGCTATTTTAATTTTCATTTTTAGTTAACAATTGCCAATGATTATTATTATTATTATTATTATTATTATTATTAGTAGTATGATGATGATTATCCAGATATCTTTTTATCCTATCCAAACCCTTTTTTAAAGTGTTTAAATCTGAAGCATAACTTAGTCTGGCATAACTTTCCATTCCAAATGCAGACCCTGGAACAAGAGCTACTTTTTCTTGCAAGAGTAATTGTTCACAGAACTCTTCGCTGGTCTGACCATCAGGAATCTTAAAGAACACATAGAACGCTCCATTAGCTCCAGTTACATTTATCCCTGCTGATTTAAGTTCTGACAAAACCAGATCTCTTTTTTCTTTGAATCCTTTTATTTCCTGCAGATAATCGTCTTTGGTTAAATTTAATGCTTTTACTGCCATATGCTGTGCGACAGAATTAGGCGATGAAGTGACTTGTCCTTGCAAATTATCCATCAGTTTGATTATATTTGACGGTCCTGCTGCATAACCAATCCTAAGTCCAGTCATGCTATATGCTTTTGAACAGCCGTTGATGATGATGGTCCTGTTTTTAGCATCTTCCCCCATCTCAGCGATGCTGCGGTGCTTTCCTGCGTAAATAAGATATTCATAAATCTCGTCAGAAATAAGAAATAAATCATTTTTTACTGCGAGTTCAGATATTTTTTGCAGTTCTTTCTCTTCTATTACTGCTCCGCTGGGATTACAGGGTGAATTAATGATTATTGCTTTTGTTTTAGGAGTTATTTTTTGTTCAATGTACTCCGATCTGATCTCAAAATTTTCCCCGCATTCTGCGATAACCGGCACAGCATCAAAGAATTTAATCTGCTCTGCATAACTCACCCAGTAAGGTCTTATTAGTATAAATTCGTCTCCCTGATTGGCAAGAACGCCGATGAGATTGAAAAGAGACTGCTTCGCTCCTGTTGACACCATTATCTGATTTTCGTTATAATCAAGGCAGTGGTCGCGTTTCAGCTTTTTTATGATTGCCTGTTTCAATTCAGGAATTCCTGAAACCGGCGTATATCTATTTTTATTTTCATCAATCGCCTTTTTTCCGGCATCTTTGATTTCGCTCTTAAGAACTAGCCCGGGTTCACCGATGCTGAAATCCACCACATCAAATCCCTCTTTTCTTAATTCTCTGGCTTTTGCGGAAATCCTAAGCGTAGCTGAAGGTTCTACTTTTGA
This sequence comes from uncultured Methanosarcinales archaeon, assembly GCA_964425545.1. Lineage (GTDB taxonomy): Archaea > Nanobdellota > Nanobdellia > Woesearchaeales > GW2011-AR9 > JACPIL01. Next base: position 18,274 of record CAYRMP010000007.1, read on the forward strand.
CAGTCTATCGGATAGCGGTTTTATTTTGATCCCCCTGGCTAAAGAACTTGCTCTTTTTTTTAAACTTTTGCAAAAGCAGAGGTTTTTTGAATTCTCCCGTAGAAAACGGGGTTAATCAGAGTCATCTATACTCAATTAAACCGGTTTTAAATTTTTTCCATGTTGCCGTTCTTGACCAACTAATTTATATACCTAAGATTATTCTTTTTTTATCATGACTTGGATTGCTTTTGTTGGCTTTAGTATTCAAGTAATTGGTGAGATGTGTTTAGGCTTTAGTGTTTATTTAGTCCACCAACAAGTCGCTAAAGAGAAGAAAATAGATCGCCATATTATCGCTGAGTTTCATCGGGAAAAGATTCTTGCCTTAACGGGCATAGTTCTCATTGTGATAGGGTACCTGTTGGAAGCCCCCTCAAAGCTAGGCTAAAATTAAAAAATGAAACACTCTGACCTTAAGAAAACCATCAAGTACTTACAAAAAAAGAAGAAAATTCTTTTTCTCACCACTTCTAATCGATGGGGTGGTGATAGAGAAAAACCGAAAAGCACTAGGGTGGCAGAAGCATTAGCGAACGTTGTAGGGGCAGAGAAAGTTATAATTTTAGATGTTTCTAAGTTGAGAATCTATCATTGTGAAGGCAACATTTCAAGAGTAAAAGGCAATAATTGCGGCGTTCTGAAAGCGCTGTTGAAAGACAAAACTAAGAACCCATCGGGAAATCATCGCTGTTGGGCTAGTATTAATAATCCTGATGACGAACTATGGAAAGTATCCAAAGCTTTATTCCATTCAAATGTGGTTGTTTTCTTTGGATCAGTGAGATGGGGCCAGATGAATGCCTATTATCAAAAGCTTATTGAAAGATTAAGCTGGATTGAAAACAGACATAGTACTTTAGGTGAGAAGAATAGTATCCAGAATATAGATGCAGGAATCATTCTCATCGGCCAAAACTGGAATGGCTCAGAAGTGTTGAAAACGCAAAAAAAAGTCTTATCTTTCTTTGGTTTTAATCTGGTGGAAGATTTATGCTGGAATTGGCAGTTTACCAATAATTCTAATGAAGAGAGTGAAGATTCTTACCGACGAGCTAACAATAAGTTTGAGAAAAAAATAATTCTACCAATAGAAAAAATAATAAAAAAATAAAAATTTATTTTCTCTTTGCTTTTTTTATCTTGGCTTGCGCTTTAGTCATAACTCCCGCACCACAACTGGTACATTTCCCCTTAGTTGTATACTTAAAGGAGTTCTTCCCACACATCAAGCATTTGGCTACCGGCATAATTCACCTCATTTACTTTTTTTTGACAAAATTGACGCCAATCTCCCGGGCATCATCACTAGTGCGATTAATATCCCGAATAACAAGACATAAATCCCTGTTAAAATCCTGCCCACACCAATTAATTTTAGTCTCATTAATTCAGAAGGATAGTTCTGAATCTCTACTAATTTCTGATTTAATTCTGCGCCGTCTGGAGCTGCTTCACGTGTTGCTTTAGACAACGTGAAGTAGGATGATTGAAGTTCATGGAACTTTGCTTCCTCTACTGCCACTTTAGCGTGCATTTGCACTCCCCATAGGGCAAAAACAAGGGAGAAAATCATTAATGCTATCATCACGCCCATTATAGGTTTCATTTCCATTTTTAGATCTCTTTTTCACAAAAAAATCTGTTTAGACTTATGAATAAAGTAACTGATATAAGTATTTAAACTTAACGATGTTAAGTACGTATTAAGTTAGCTTTGAATAATTAAGAAGCTTTTCATAGGTGTTCTTCCC
>CAYRMP010000008.1:0-4615 GCA_964425545.1 uncultured Methanosarcinales archaeon
TCACAATATTGCAAAATTAGAAAAGCATAAAGTAAATGGAAAAGAAAAAGAATTGTTAGTGCATCGAAAAGGAGCAACCCGCGCCTTTGGTCCATCTAGAGCTTCAGAATTGCCAAAGAAATATGCAAAAATCGGACAACCAGTTATTTTAGGCGGAAGTATGGAAACAGGTTCTTATTTATTGTTGGGGACAGATGGCGCTGATGAAACATTTGCTTCTACCGCGCACGGCGCCGGCCGAACTATGAGCCGAGCAAAAGCCAAACGTGAAATCAGCGGCGATAAATTACAGAAAGACATGGAGAAAAAAGGAATTTATGTTCATGCCGTTACTATGGCGGGATTAGCTGAAGAAGCAGGAGCAGCGTACAAAAACATCGATGTGGTCGTTGATACCTTGGATAAAGCAGGAATCACTCGCCCAGTAGTTGCCTTGAAGCCAATTGGCAATGTAAAAGGATAGATTTTTATTCTTCTTTATTCTTCTTTAGTATTATTTACGATTATTAATTAAAAAAGTTAAAATAATTAATTAAAAAAGGTATTAGATTATGCGCGGCACTACTAAATTATTCCGTATTTTCGGCATTGATGTGCAGCTGCACTTTTCCTGGTGGTTTGTCTTTGCAATCTTAGCTTGGAGTTTGTCTTCTTCCTTTTTCCCATTATATTTTCCTGGTTTTGAAAAAATCACTTACTGGGTCATGGGGGCGGTTTCCACTTTATGCCTATTTGTTTCAGTTTTGCTGCATGAATTAAGCCATTCTTTGATCGCAAGAGCTAAAAAGATCAAAGTAGAAAGCATCACTCTTTTTTTCTTTGGCGGTGTTGCCAGTATTGATGATGAAAATCTCAAGCCAAGCACAGAATTTCTCATGGCGATTGCCGGCCCTTTATTTTCATTGCTCCTGTTCGCCATTTTTTACCTAATCTATTCTTTGAGTGCAAATATCTTTTTGACTGCTATCACCTTTTACCTATATCAACTTAATTTAATGTTGGCGTTGTTTAACCTCGTTCCAGGTTACCCTCTCGATGGCGGACGCGCGTTTCGCGCAGTATTATATGCTTATTATAAAGATTTGAAGAAAGCAACTAAGATTGCTACTTTCGGCGGAAGAGCTTTCGCTGTTTTTCTCATTTTGTTTGGCGTTATCGGCATCATAAGCGGTCCAGGCGGCGGTTTATGGCTGATTCTTCTGGGCGGATTCTTATATTTCATTGCCGGAGTGAGTTATGAGCAGATGTTAATAAAAGAAATTCTCAGCAAAATTAATGTTAAAAAAATAATGATGAAAAATTATGCTGCCTTAGAACCATCACTGCGTTTCTCAGAATTTCTTGGAAAATATCAGGACAGCGACGAAGAGATTTACTTGGTAAAACATGCTTCTTTTTTGGGTGTCTTCAATCTCCAGAATATTAATTCTATGCCGGCAAAGATGCAGAAAGCAATTTCTGTAAAACAATTAGCTCTCCCTTTATCTAAAATCAGTGCTCTTCACAGCAGTGATTCTGCGTATAATGCCTATAGAAAATTTTCTGAGCAAAATCTTGACTTTCTTCCAGTTATGGAAAAATCTAACCTCTTGGGGTTTGTGACTAAAAGGAAAGTAATGCAGAAACTAGTTTTGGCTTTGAAATTCGGCGTTGGAATCAAACCAGATAAAATGAAAGACACCAGTAAGTTATAATGGTTAGTGTCTTTCAAACATTAGTTGAGGCTAACTAATATGCGAAACTATTGTCCTCAACTAATAAAAAGAAAAGATTATAAACTAATGTGAAAAGTTAGTATGACATGGATCCGCTGGATGAAATTGCTTTTATTAAACAAGATTGTCTTTATGTAGGAGCATTTTGTCAGAAGTATGGGGCAAGAGTAGTTGGTATTTTTCCCAACAATGAAGATTTTCCTCCTCAAGGATTAATGTATGTATTTGACAATCAGCTCGGTGGTTTTAGTATTGAGGGTATAAAGAATAGTTTAGAAGAAGAGAGTTTAGATGATAAAATTTTAGAATAAAGGTAAATACAATGGCTCTAAAAGTTCCACAATCTATGGATGAATGTATCTATTTTACTAATCGTTCTATTGATAACGGCGAAATCACGGCTTGGGTTTACCGGAAAGATTGTCCTAAATGTAAAAAGGCAAAGATGGGCAAGCCAGTAGTAAAAGGAAAAGTAAAGACCAGGGCGGAAGAATATGAATGTCCAGCCTGTAGATATATTGAACAAAAGCAAGAACACGAAGAAAGTTTGCAGTTGGAAGCTAAATACACTTGCCCTTACTGTGGAAAGGAAGGAGAATCAACCGGGCAGTACAAAAGAAAAAATTACAAGGGCGTCCAATCGTATGTTGTAGCCTGCCAGCATTGTAAGGAAATAATTCCCGTAACTAAGAAACTGAAAGAACCTAAAGTAAAGAAAGCGTCCTCGCTTCCATCTGATATTGAAGATACCGATTGAAAATACTTCAGGAAAAAGAGACACCATCCACTTAATGAATGACGGCCCGGCCAAGAAGTTTGCGAGGCTAAACCATTGCTTGCACAAAGTTAAGGGACAAAAAATTCCCGATTAAAATCTGCTTTTTCCAAATATTTTTACGAAAGATTTTTTGCTGAGCAAACGGCCTTCCGTCATTCATTCGTTAAAGAGAAAGTACCGGAAAAAGGTATGTGCATAGCTCTTTTTTAGCTCATCGACAAAAATGCCATAATTTTTACTAATTGCAAACAGACATTTATAAACCATCGACGACAGACTAGCTATGCACATACGGAAAAAGGTACGTATTTAGTCTACTACTTTTAAGCTAAGAGATTATCAGCATTTGTGCCCTAAACCGATTATTTGCTTACAGTCTTTGCGCGTGTTGAGGGCTGATTGGGAGTAGACTAAATACATACGGAAAAAGAAAAAGATTAAATACTCTTTTTTCTTTCTATTGAAAAAGAGGCAGTATCTAGTGAAGCAAAAAAAATTTCTCCGGCATCATTGGTTTTTAGTTTGTGTTTTTGCGATTATCCTTTTACTTGCTGTAGTAGCGTTTATTCTTCAGCGCAGTACTAACTTAGATGTTATAGCTGGTGAGGCTATCCGGCAGCAAATAGATGAAACTAAACAATTAACTTTGTCGAAAGAGGAAGTAAAGGTAGCAGCTGCTCTCAAATCAGGAGAAAGGAATGTTTTTCAGGCATGTTCTTCATCTCTCTATCCAGTAGCGGAACAACATTGGAAGTTAGAGGATGGTTGGAAAATTCAACCCTTAAAATCCGTTGACGTTCAATGTGCGGGAAATACTGTCTCTTGTTATTACGCTGATAGTGGAAGTGGAATAAATCGGGCGGATCAAATTGTGACTTATTTGGTCATTCCGAAAGTTAAGAATTGTAAAGAAGGGAGATTAGGAGAATCTTTCGGATGCGATTGTGAAATTGATTCAAGCCCGTAAGTCTTAGGGCACTGTAAAGTAATCGGCACAGCAGGTAGCAAGGCCAGTGAATGGGGGCGAAAATACACCGTAAAATTCAAAGATTTTCTCACAATAATTATTTCTGACGAATGGCAGTTCCCCATTCACAAAAGTTTAGGCCAAGCTACCTGCTCATAAGTTTACAGTGTCAGTCTTAGTAATCTTTAAATAACTTCTTCATTTTGTAATAAAATATGGTCTCGCGAGATAAAATAGTCGTCACCGCAGCCTTGCCTTATGCAAATGGTCCAATCCACATAGGCCATTTGCTGGAATATGTCCAGGCAGATATCTATGCTCGGTTTCTGAAAATGCTTGGTAAAGATACGCTTTACATCTGTGCTTCCGACATGCATGGCACACCTATAGAAGTGAACGCCAAAAAAGCAGGATTAGAGCCGGAAAAATTTGTAGATAAATACTGGATGGAGCACCAACAGGATTTTGCTTCCTTCTTAATCCGGTTTGACAATTATTATAAAACTCATTCCAAAGAAAACAAAGAATTATCAGAATATTTTTTTAAAGAATTGAAAAAGAAAAGTCTTATTTACACCAAAAGCATCGATGTTATTTATTGTAATCATTGTGATCGTTCTTTGCCGGACAGATATGTGCGGGGGACTTGTCCTTTGTGCGGAATTGCGGATCAGTACGGAGATGTCTGTGAAGGATGCGGCAGCGTCCTGAAAGGAACAGATCTGCTGAATCCTAAATGTTCTATCTGCGGAAACAATCCTACTATCAAGGCCAGCCAACATTACTTCTTTAAACTAAGTTCTTTTGCCGGCAAAATTAAGAGATGGATAAATTCTAAATCAGCAGATTTGCAGTTGGAAGTCAAGAACTGGCTGAAGGAATGGCTGGACAAAGGATTAGAAGATTGGTGTATCTCCCGGGATGCTCCGTATTTTGGCTTTGAAATCCCCGACAGCAAGAAAGAATGCGGTGAAGTGAAATACTTTTATGTCTGGCTGGATGCGCCGATTGGATATATTTCTTCGACTAGGAATTATTGTGAAAAAAAAGATGCAAAAAAAAGTTGCAGATGGGAAGACTACTGGAAAAAAGGCAGCACCCAGCATTTTATTGGTAAAGATATTTCCTACTTCCATTTCTTGTTTTGGCCGGCTA
>CAYRMP010000008.1:4625-17785 GCA_964425545.1 uncultured Methanosarcinales archaeon
CTCTGCCAAAATTAACTGTGCACGGATTTATTACCGTCAACGGCCAAAAGATGAGCAAGTCGCGCGGCACTTTTTTTACTGCTAAAGAATTTCATAAATTATATGGCGCAGAAGCTTTGCGCTTCTATTATGCCAGCCACTTGCAGCGAAAAGTAGTTGATGTAGATCTTAATTTTGATGAATTCGCTGCTGTAGTAAATAATGTCTTAGTTGGGAAATTGGGCAATTTCTGTTATCGGACTTTAACTTTTGCGGAAAAGAATTATGGCGAGTTGCCCATTGCTGCGGAAAACAAAGCACTTACCAAAAAAGTATTATCCTTATCAGAAAAAATAAAGAAAAATTATCTTGAGCAAGATAATCATGCTGCAATGAAAAATATTCTGCTCATCACTGATTTAGGAAATGCTTACTTCCAGAAAACTGAACCTTGGAAAAGTAAAGATGAAGAAAAAACAAAAAAAGCAGTGTCTTGGTGTGTTAATCTAGCTTGTAATTTGGCTATTTTAGTTAATCCCGTTCTTCCGGAATTTAGTCAGAAGGTTTTCAGCGTACTGGGTGAGAAAGATCCCGTTTTCGGAGATATCAATTTTAAATGGAAAGGTAAAGTCAAGATAGTTCCGTTGTTAGTCAATAAAGTAGAAATAGCGCGCAAAGAAACCTTTCCTCTGCGTTTAACTGTAGGTAAAATTCTGGAAGTGAAAGATCATCCCAACGCTGATAGTCTTTACTTGTTGAAAGTTGACTTGGGAAATCTTGGCCTGAAACAAGTAGTGGCCGGTTTGAAAAAACATTTCCGTACAGAAGATCTGCAAGGAAGAAAAGCTGTTTTCGTAGCAAACATGAAACCAGCTAAATTGCGCGGGGAAATGAGTGAAGCGATGGTTTTAGCTGCCGATGACGGCGCTCATGTCGGACTGCTGGAAGTACAAAAAATGAATCCGGGTGACGTGGTTCACTTTGATGGCACGGAAAATGCGCATGCAGAGATTGCTTTTGAAGATTTTTTGAAAATAAACATGCTGGTTCGGGCCGGGCAAGTGTTCTGGGAGGGCAAAAAACTTATTTCTCCTTCAGAAGAAGTAAGGGTGCACGGAGTTAATGACGGAGCAAAAGTCCGATAATTTGGTATAAATAGGATATAAACTGAATATAAAATAGCTTTACCTGTCCGCAATCTTTATATACCTTTATTCTTTCCTTATAGCTGATAGAATGAAGCAAAAAAGAGGTAGTTCTAGTAGTACTTTTAGTAGTTTTTGTAATCTTAAAAAATCTATCCCTTCCAAACGGGGACAAGTAACCATTTTTATCATAATAGGAATAGTAATTTTATTCCTTTTTTCCGGCATTCTGTACATCACTAAAGTGTATACCAAGGAAGAACTAACTGCGGAAGGAGGTCCAATTGTTGCTGCAGTCCCTCAAGAATTTCAGCCCCTGCAAGCTTACACTGAAAATTGTTTGGCTCAAGTGGGAAGGCGCGGTTTGTTAGTTCTCGGCCAACAAGGCGGTTACATCTATCCGGAATTGGCGGGAAAATATTCTTCCGCAGATCCAACTGATGCTGATGGCATAGATCTCGAACCTATTAAGGTTCCCTACTGGTATTACAATGTTCTGGCCAATGAAAATCCTGAAGTATCTTATTCTTCTAAAAAGCCCGCATTATATGCAAGTGAAGACCCTGAATTAAGTATCGAGACGCAATTATCACGGTTTGCGGAAGAAAATATCGCGGAATGTCTTGCTGATTATGCTGTATTTGAAGCAGAAGGATTTGTTGTGGACGCTCCTGCTTTGCAGGAAGGTTCAGAAGATTTGAAAGAAATAAAAGTAACTGTTGCCGATCAAAGTGTTAATTTCTGGTTGAAGATGGATCTAGAAGCCAGCAAGGGCGATGCTAACACCGAGATGAATCAATTTTATGTGCCCGTGCCCATTCATTTGAAACAGATGTACGATACCGCCGCAGAACTTGCTGCTGTAGAAAAGAATCATAGTTTCTTGGAATTACAAGCTTTAGATTTATTGACTGCCTATGCCGGAGTAGATTACAACCGTTTACCTCCCATGGAGCAGATGACTTTTAATCAACCAGTTCCAGTGGTCTGGGCTAAATCTGACATCAAAATAAAAACAGAAAGTTTGTTGTCTTCCAGCGTTCCTTTGTTACGTTACTTGGGGAGCACTAATTTTTACCGCTTCGAATATTCGCAACAAGAAGGAGCGACAGTAGATTTACGTGACCTCTATCAAAAGCATTATGACAACATGATTCTTCCACTAGATAAAGCACAAGGCATGGAAGTTAATTTTGATTATTTTGGCTGGAATACTTATTTTGACATGAACGACAAAGGAGGAAATATTGAGCCAAGTATTTTTGATGGCCCGCTGGTTCCTCCCATGCCTAAAATACCTTTAGACATTCACCGTTATTATTCAACTTATGATATCAGCTATCCGGTTTTGATTACTTTGCGCGATCCTAATGCTTTAGAAGGGCGGGGATATACGTTTGCCTTTGCCTTAGAAGCAAATCTCCGCAACAACCAAATTCCTGTTGAAGGATACAAACAGCCTGCGCCAATTGCAGCAGAACAGAAAAGTATGGTCTGCGATTCTGACAAGCGCAATACTGAATTGGTAAAAACAGTCGTAGTAGACAGCAGCAACCTGGAACCGTTAGAAGCAGTACAGATTGGATTTTCTATCCCGGAACAAGACGATTGTGACATGGGTGAGACGAATCATCAAGGCGTATTTGAAAGTAAATATCCTGCTGTTTATGGAGGAGTTGCTTCTTTTGTAAAAAGTGAATATCTGACCAGCTTTTATCCTGTTGACACTTACAGATTTAGAGAAACGTCAGGAACAATCGGATATGCAGTTGCCGGCGCTCCAGAATTAGTAGTGCCTTTACACAAAAAAGTGTTCATCAATATGTCCGTGCGGAAGAAAAGTTTGGAAAAATGTATTGCTGATGAAGATGGAAAAAATAAAGAATGTTTCACGCAAGGATTATTTTCAGCTCCAGGAAGTCCAGTGTACACTTATTCTCCTGAATCATTGGATGAACAGCACAGCTGGTCATTATTGAATCTCGCCAAGCCGTTGACTAAAGATGAGACTGCCGTGGTCATGTTGAAACGCGTTTCAGATACCATTCCTGGACTTTTCAGCGAAGAATTTTCTTCTGCTGCAACTGTGACCGGAGATGGGACTGCATCATTGGAATTAGTTCCCGGCATGTATGAAGTGACAGCACTAGTAACCAGTTCAAAACAATTAACTATTCCTGAAGAAGAACGGTGCAGCGGCGGCCTTTTGCTTCCTATACCTATTCCAGAAACGTGTTTTACTTACAAACAGCAGATGTTAAATGAATTATTATCAGGAAGATTGCAATGGGATCAGACTAAAACTTATTTGAAGATTACGCCTGAACAATTATACAGCGCTGATAAAATTATATTTAATGCTTTAACTTTCAACTTGGAAGGGGTTCCGCAAGAAGAACATGTCCGAATATTAGAAGATCTTAACGTCATGGCGCAGCTGGGTAATCTATCGCAACAGCTTCGACCGCAATTGGAGCCGGTCTTTGAATGAAAAGAAATAAAATGGAATAAAATGAACCGAGAATAATAAAAATAAAATAGATTGATAAAATAATATAAAATCATGAAACACAAAAACGCGAAAAATATCTGGAGTATGGTCGGTCTGTTTATGGCGGTGCTGGTATTAAGTATGCCCGTGTATTCTGCCAGCGCTTTAGCTGCATCCGTGCAGATAACCAAAAATGAGGGAGAAGCGGGAATCTCGCAGCATATCGATGCGCAAGGAGATGTATGGACAGTAGAAGCATTAATTTCTGGTGCAGGAACCAGCAATGTCAGTGTCAAGCCGGAAGATGTTAAAATTAAGATAGGTGATAACCGAGCTTCTTTCACTTCTTGTTCGCCTAGTACATTAGGCGTATTATGTAAATATATCAGCCCGCTTACTGATGGAATACCGGAAGGGGAATATGCTTTCCAAGTAATTTATTCGTTTATGAATCTAGCATTGAAAATTGAATCTGCTTCCAGCGGCGATGTCATTAAAGCAGACGGTTCTGCTCCGCAGATATCCTTCTCTCCAGGAAAAGTAAGCCAAGGTAAAGACGGAAAAGTAAAACTTGATTTCACCGTGAATGATAAAAAGACCAGCGTGCCTTCTGCTGGACTGAAAAAAATAGATATTATTGATGGCGATACCGGAACTACTCTTCAGACGATTGATCTTCAAGCCGGAAAAGAAACTTTTAGTTATTTAAGTGATGCTGGATACGAAGGAATTTTACAAGCAACTTTAACCGGTGAAGGCGCTAAGCGCCTGAAGATTCGCGCAGAAGATAATTTAGGGCATGTTTCTTTCAGTCCTTCCGTTTCTTTCTTTGCTGATTTTGTCAAACCAGTGATTGGCAGTGAATTAAACTTTACTAAATACGGGCAGTTCATAGGACAATTTGCTTCTTCTACAGATATACTAATTGATGTCGTTGAAAAAAGCGTTCCTGCGGTAACTGGATATTCTCAGCAGGCCGATCTGGATGGCGATCAAGCAACTTGTGAAGCGGATGCTGATGTTGATGATCTCTGGCATTGCGCTTGGAAGGATGTAAATGTCAATCCTGCCGGAACAGTTAGTGTATTGGTAAAAGTTACCGATGAAAAAGGCAATGTCGCGGAAAAGAGTTTATCTTCTTCATTCGTTGTCGACAGTTCTGCGCCGAGCATAAAATTCTTTGGCACCATCCGGCAATTTGAAGGAAAGAGTTATTTGAAGAAAGGCGAGAATAAAATTATTCTTAAGGTCGAAGATCAGGGAGCCGGAATATCTAAAGAAGGTATTCGCGCTAATTTAGCCGGATTCGGGTTAAGTAATTTAGCTGAACCAACTGCCTGTGAAGAAAAAGCAGGAATTCTAGAATGTTATTGGGATGTCGACGAAGATATCAATGAAGGAGTATTAACTTTTGGCTTGTCGAGGTTCAAGGATAATGTCGGCAACGAAGGTCTTGCTCCAGAATCAGAATTTGTAGTAGATAATACTGGACCTAAGGTTGAAGAAATAGAAGTTTTTGGAGTTTCCGAAGTAGGAGATAAAGATTATTTCCAAAGCAATGATAAATTAAAATTAGTATTACGCGTCTCTGAATCCAGCGGATTAAGAGTGTTAGTTAACGTGCAAGATATATTATTAGATGCAGAAAACAAATATCCTGCTAATGAATTTATTGATGAAGATGGCTGGGTTATATTTACTGATAAAGATTGTACCCGTGCTGAAGGGCGATGGGAATGCGAACTGGAAACCGATTCAATCAAAAGCGGTCCAGAATCTGGGTTGGAAGTTGATTTCCTCGTACAGGATACTGCCGGAAATAGTGCTGTCAGCTGGCCTTTGTCTGAAGATGAACCCAAGAATGTAAAACGTTTCCGCAGCAGTGACGAGGGAGCAACAATTACTATTGATCTGTTAGGTTTAACGACTGAAGAAAATCCTGATTTCTGGGAAGTGCGCAAAATTGTTCCCGCCGGAGGAGCAGGCGCATTTATTGATCTAGATACTACTCAACTTACTTATACCAGATTGCCATTCAAAGTATTTTTGAATTCAGATTTAAGCGATGTGCGCGCGCTGGATATCCAGTTAGTTAATTGCGCTGTTCCTGAAGCAGATGCTGATAAACCAGCAGTAAGCGCGCCGACCATTAGCAGGGCAATATTATATGGCGGTGTTTCTGCAGTCGGAGATTATGCGCCTACTCCGAATGTCATTATTGAATTTGAACCGTTTAATGGCCGGGAATTATTCCAGATTGGGCAGAAAGAAGAAACTGAATTTGTAAAAAAGGAAGTTGAATATGTATGTACATTCAAGATCTTCTCGCAGGTAGGCAAGAATGCAGTTAAAGCAGCAGAAGTGCAGCAAGCTATCGTTCTGGTACCATTTGCTTTCTCTACCTTAGGTGCGCAGGACGAGAATCTTGACTTGGTGATACAAGAAGCTCGAGATGATATTAATACTGCTTGGGATGTTATCAGTGTACTTGCAGAGATATTGAAGTGGCTGGATTATCTGGCGCAGATATATAATATTATCATGAAGGTAGTTTCCTTGTTTGAATTTGTAGCAAAACCAACTACTGATGCAGTGAAAGCAGCAGAAAGCGTCTTTGTACCGGCAGCAGGAGCAGCAGAAGCTCAACGTATCGCTTCTTGTTTTGGATATCATGGTGGAACTACCAGCGCTAAATCAGGTGGAGAAATACTTGACACTATACTTGAAGTTCTTACTTGCCGCCCACAAGGAAAAACAAATTTAGGCTGGTACGGCCAATGGCAATCTTTTATCTTAGAAATATATAAACTGGAATTAGCTAAAGCACCCGGCGATCCTTTAGGAAATAATGAAGCATTCCCTGCAAGAGACATAAGAGATAATCTCTTCCTCTCCTTTGCCGGATTATGTATCCCTGGTATCATCAAAAATTTAGATAAATTCAGGCAGATTAAATGCAGAAAGATTGTGTGTTTGGAAAATGAAGTGCGATCTGGATTAGCCACGGTAAGCATGTGCGAGGAATTGGAAGATCTGTTAGTGTGTAAATACGTCGTAGGAGAATTATGGTATATCCTGCCTTTTTCACAGTTCTGGGATCAGGTGATCGGAGGATTATCGCGGGCATTGGCTGATCCGTTTGCGATACTTCACACGGTCACGGTTGTAACTTGCGGTACATTATGCGCCGCCGGCACCAGCACTGCTTCCGGGGCATGCACTATCGCTAATTATGTGTGGGACATATTTGGCACTTTAGAAAGCATAGTTGGTTTCTTAACTACGGTGATAGAAGATTTCAGCAACGGCGGATTAAATTACTGTGATGCGGTCGGTGAGGATGTGATATGAAGACGAATATAGAAGTTTGGTGGAAGCAAGCTGAACGTGATTTGAAGAGTGCTAAGAATAGTTTTATCTCTAAGGATTACTATGTTTCCGCACTACTTTCACAGCAAGCAGTGGAGAAAGCGTTAAAATGTCTGTACTTGACAGAAAAAGGAGAATTATCGAGAATTCATGATGTGGTTAAATTATCCAGAGAGGTAAATGCTCCACTAGAAATAGTAAAGAAATGTGCAGAAATTAATCCTGTTTATGTAGAAGTACGCTATCCGGAAGGCAATGAACTACCTGCAGATAAAATTAACAAGGATGAAGCTGAAGAAATCTTAGAGATGGCAAAGGAGGTTTTACTATGGATAAAAAGGCAGCTTTAATCAAATATTTGAAACAATTTGCCCAAGAAGTATCTGCTGATATCCCTGTAGATAAAATGTATTTATTCGGATCACGAGCGACTGGAAAAACAAATAAGAATAGTGATGTGGACTTGTTGCTTGTTTCCAAAGAATTTATTGGAAAACGAAGGTTAAAAAGAGCTCCTGCATTGTATATAAAATGGAATTCAGGCTATCCTGTTGATTTCGTATGTTTAACTCCAAAAGAATTTCGGGAAAGAAAAAATGAAATAGGAATTGTTCAAGAGGCAGTTAAAAAAGGGATAAAAATAAAATGATGAAAAAAGCAGTGGTGATGTTGGTACTTTTACTTTTGCTTAGTTCTCTCTTTGCTTTTGCGCAAGAAACAACTGATGCTTCCGGCAGTGAAACTGCCTGTAATCTGGGATGCAAAATATGGCAATTCTTCTTTGGTAGCAAAGAAGCCAGAGCGGGAAAAGCTTGGTTTGACCGAGGAGCGTTGGTGGGGCAAGCGGCAGGGTGGGATCCATTAAAAACGCAAGGGCAATATCTTTGTAAACGTGATGGTGGGTGTCGTGCTCCTGATAATTCTGTCTGGATTAAAGGTCAAGTAGCTACTATCTCTGATGAAGAAATTAAAACAGTCGTAGATATTCCACTTGCGTACAAAGGTATACCTCCTCCTTGGGGAGTAATCCTCACTACTTTAGATAATACTCATTATTTTGCCGAAGGGTACGAGTTGAAAGATGGAAATTGGATTTCTATAGATGCACCAACCACGGAAGCTGCTATTCCAACTGAAACTACTACTTCCGTACAACCAACTGCTCCATCTACTCAAGAAGCCCCAAAACAAGTCACGCTTACTGACATTCCAACTTGGACTATAGAAGCAGATAGCCAATTTCACGCTCCTGGAACAGTTTACAAAAATGCTAAAGGAGAATATTTCATTACTGATAGTAAAGGAGTTGGTGTAAAAGTAGATTCACAAGCAGCATTAACTCAACTTCAACAGAATGCAGCAACTTCGCAGAACAAACCAGCAACAATACAATCAACTACACCAACAACTCCTACTGTACCACCAGCAACTGCTCCGGCAGTTCCTGCGCAGCCAGTTTTGTTACCAGAAGAACTAACAACTCGTGCTACCGAAGCACAGAATTTACTAGGTGATACCTTGTTTACACAATATGGCGCTCTATTTATTAAATATCCAGATGTTTCTACACAGCCAACTCCACAAGGGGAGCTTACTACTTATCCTTTGAATAACAACTTCGGAACAATTACTGCAGTTAAAGATGCGCAAGGTTTTGTTACAGTAACTGGAAAAACTAACATCCCTAACGCTCAAGGACAAGCAACAGAATGGTCAGTATTACGAAAAGATGGCCAGACTTTAGCTACGCAAACTTTAGACCAATTAAAACAAGGAGTGATGGCCGTAGGCCCAACGGGAGAAATAGTTACCGTCGGAAAAGGAGTTGCTCCTACTGCATTAAGGTCAGAAAAGCCAGTATATAATGTTGAAAATGGTGAGAAGGTCGGTTCAGTGCAATATGCCGGCGATAAATTAGAAATTGTTGATTTCAAAAAAGAAACTCAAACTATTCTTAACACCAAAACTCAGGAAAAAGAAACATTGACTATCGATTATTATCAGAAAGGAGAAGCTGGCTGTACTACTGACGGCGGATGTAAAGTTGCTACGGGAGGAACTGCTACCCAATTAGATGCTAATGGAAAGTTGCAGGAATATTTAGTCGATTACGATTACAAGACTTCTACTGGCGCAGACCGGACAAAGTCTGAAAACTTAGAAGATGTAGAATTATTTAATCCTCAAACCGGAAGGCAGGAAGGGACACGGCTTCCTGACGGAACGCAGATTGTTGCTGAAAGAAGATTTGATGAAAATGGAAGGCAGGCCGGATATACTGGAGAATTTGCGGTAACTTACTCATCGGGCCTTATTGTAAAAATAAAGAAAGAAGGCGACAAGTGGGTGGCAGCAAATCCCGATGCCGGCGGGGCTGAAAAAATAGCGATTGCTGAGCTGTTAGAAAATCCAGAAATAATACAAATACTTGATGACCGAGAATCCAGCACTACTGGTTCCTTAGCAGCAGTACAAGGAGCCATCCAATCCGTCTATTCAATCACTAACAACCTCAAATCATATCCAGCTATCAGCAATCTCTTATTCGGAGAAACAGATTTCTACAAAAAATGGCGCAGCGATATGGATAAAGCCTTTGTGCCATTATTAGCATCCAACTGGTTCCCTTCCGCTATCTGTGAAAATGATGAATTGCATTGGCAGGACATCGAGCCGGAAGGAAAAGCAGTGATAAAAACTACGTCAGGAACATATCAAGCAGTTGCATCTATCCAGATGGAACGTTCTCCAGAAACGTCGCCGATCTTATGTCATAAAAATCCTGATGAAGATTCGGAAGAATTATTTATCTGCGAAAGCAGACAAGTCTGCGTTGATGACAATTTCTGTTATGCTGACAATGACCGCGACAATGAACCAGACAACAATGAACCATTGAAAGGATATTTCTATAAAGTGACCTGGGCAGTATCATCACCGCAGGATGAAGCATTTACTCCTTTGCGAGATGAAAATGGCGTTGCTGTTTCCTTCAACGTCTTCCTCTACCCTGGTGCTGTTCCAATGTATAACTTAAACGGAAATATCGCTTCGCCCATCCAATTGCAGAATGGCGCAAAAGATAAAGATGCAATCATAAAATATTCAACTAACGTCTATGATCAAGCGTGTATCAGATGGAATCAAGCGCCAATTAGTATAGGTGTGGCTGGAAGAGAAGGCGAAACCGCTGCCGGGTTCGGCGCTATAGAAGACGTCTGCTTTAACGTAGTTACTTCCACTGTAGGTCAAGTCAACTGGGATCGTTCCGGAAAAAGCGCAGCCAGCGTGACCGTAAGTCATGGAGAAGTCAGCAAGAATACTGATTGGTAGTTCTAGAGAAGCATAATATTTTTTAATCAATTCTTTTGCTGTTTCAATTTATGTGGGAACTTAAAGAAACAAATGAATTTGAACAGCAAAAAATAAATATAAGATTAGTATCTTAACTTACTGTCCGGTAAACGGGGGTCACTCTAAATACACTCCTAAAATGGCTGAAACTATTAAACAAGTGAAAAAAGAACTCAAAGAACAAAATTTGTTTCTTCAGTCTATGTTACGCTCCTTAGATGATGTAAAACATGGAAGAGTCAAAAAATTTGAATTTTTTCGCAAGATTAAAACATCATGAGTATTTCTTATTAAATTCGGGTGTTCATTATAGAGAACTTTGAAAAAAGGAATTTTTGACAACATTAAATTTTTGTTTAAAGCTAAAATTCCGCCATTTCACAGTCTCTTAGAGAAGTTTTAGGAATTATTCAAACTTCTCTATATTATATGTGTATGGCATTTACATAAAACATAACCGTCATGAAAGAGAAAATCAGAGATATTTGCAAGAACATTGAAACTGAGAACAACATCAAGATACTCTTTGCAGTAGAAAATGGAAGTCGGGCTTGGAGAATGGATAGCAAAAATAGCGATTTCGATGTTAGGTTTGTCTTTGTTAGACCTTTACAGGAATATATTCAGATAAATAAGCCCATTGAAGTTATTGGCTTAACCTTTAACAAAGAAGGTAAGCCTTGTCCTCCTAAAGGGGCATTCATAGATATATCTGGTTTTGACCTCTTCAAATATGTTAAAATGCTTTCGGTCTCTAACCCTACTACCATTGAATGGCTGATGAGCGATATTGTTTATTATGGCAAACAAAATGAAATTTTTAAAAAATTTGCAATAGAACATTTTAACCCCAAATCCTTGTATCTTCACTATAAATCGCTATGCAGGAATAATTACCAAAAATACCTAAAAACAGAAAATAAGGTCACTTATAAGAAATATCTTTATGCGTACAGGGGATTAGTTAATGCCAACTGGGTGGCTCATAAACAGACTGTTCCCCCAATTATCTTTGTTGAAGCAATAAAAAATATGAACAGAATAATACCCTTCCTGCGGCGAACAAGCTCTTAGAGATCATTGATTTAAAGTCTCAGGGGAAAGAAGGAGATATAATCAAAAACATTGTTGAGCTAGATAAGCATATTAAAAACTTTTTAGAAGATGATTCTGAAACACCTCCTGAAATATTACCTTCCGCGTTGGATGAATTAAATGAAGAATTAAGGAAGTTAGTCTGTAATTTTTAACTTTTCTTTCAGAAATGTTTATATACATTTGTGGTTACATTAATAAATAAAAAAATGAACCAAACCATCCAGCATTATCTTGACTCATTTAAGTTAGGTAAACAGTTTGCTGCTGCTTTTTTAATAGATTTTGCCTTTTTAGCGGCAATCATTTTTACTTTCATCTGGTTTTCTTCATACGCCCAGCAACGTTCTTTAGAATTATTGCAGGGAAGAACTACTGCGGAACTTCAGCAGATGATGCTCTCCTTAAGTCCAGAACAGTTGCTGCCGTTCGTGACTGCTCTTAAATGGTTTTTGATAACTTCCTTAGTAAGTCTATTTTTCCTGCTGGTTGGTTCGTTCTTTCTATTCTCCTACTCTCAGGCCAGAAATTCAAATTATCTGCAAGGAAAAAATGTAACCAGCAAAAACTACTGGCGATGGAACCTTCTTAATCTGTCGCTGCTGGTTCCTTCGCTCTTATTCTTTTCTGCGTTGTTAGTAGTAAAATTATTTATGATGCTGCTTCTGAATCTTCCGCAAAAGATCATGCCGATATTTTATATTACCCACAGCAATCTGATGGATAATATCCGTTTAGTGATTGACGAGGCGGCTTTATTTTACATGGTAGTCCTATTTATCGTATTGATTTTATGTATCTACCATAACTTTGTCAAATCATATAAAGTCTGGGATTCTATCGGTGCTGGGTTCAGTATCCTTAAAAAACAGTGGAAAAAAATATTATTGTTGGTCTTATTTGCTACAGTTAGCGCATTAATTGCAACAGTCATTCTTATACCTGTAAAGAAAGCTTTGATCTTTTATCCAATATATTCTGCCTTGTTAAATATCGTCTTTGCTGCTTTCTTCTTAGCCTGGCTGCGCAGTTATGTGTTCAATAGTGTTCTCCATGGACATCAATAATTATATCGAAAACGGAAAAATAAAAATTAAAGTTATTCCTCATGCCGGAAGGACAGAGCTGAAAGAAGATGAAGGAAAATTAAAATTATATCTTAAAGCTGCTCCGGAAAAAGGTAAAGCGAATGCAGAATTGATTAAATTCTTTAAGAAACAATTCAACCTTTCTGTGCGTCTAAAATCAGGAGAAACCAGCCGGGAGAAAGTGTTGGAAATTTTAGAATAAATTTTAATAGTAGCATAATTATGGAAATATTATGGAATGGCTTAAATCTTC
Organism: uncultured Methanosarcinales archaeon; assembly: GCA_964425545.1. Classification (GTDB taxonomy): domain Archaea; phylum Nanobdellota; class Nanobdellia; order Woesearchaeales; family GW2011-AR9; genus JACPIL01. The sequence continues at coordinate 17,400 of CAYRMP010000008.1, forward strand.
AGAGGATAACAAAAAAGCTCGTTTACTCTTTGTCGAGTATTGGGCTAAATATGTTAAAACTCACCCCGATAGCGATTGGGGAAAGCAACAAAATGTTCTCATTAATTCTCAAATGCAAAGCGCCAAAAATTATCCTTTTAGCGCCAAAAAGTATTTGGAAATGAAAGGGGAAAGAAGTTCACGATAAATTCTTCCGTCCTACTTCCCAGTAATAATGAATTTCAATTGATATTTCAAATTGCCTGTTATTTTCTTTGTTCCTGCCCCACAAATTCTCTCAATGCTTAAAGGAACTTCTATTATTACTCTATCCTCATAAACTTCAATTTCCTCATTAGCCCATTTAACTTTCTCTTTCCTGCCTTCGGGATAACTTACACTTCCAA
>CAYRMP010000008.1:17795-19920 GCA_964425545.1 uncultured Methanosarcinales archaeon
AACAGAACCGGCGTAGATACTTTAGCTGTTTTTGGAGAAAAATTTGAACATGATATGACTGACGGCTTTCCGTTGCTCACGACTAAAAAAGTACATTACCAAAGCATGTTAAGTGAACTTGAATTTTTCATTAAAGGGTTGACTGACAAACGCTGGCTGCAGGAGCGTAATAATCACATCTGGGACGCATGGAGCAGCAGGATTTCTTATGGGCACGATGAAGAAACAAGAAGGAAGATGTTGGAAGAGTCAGACTTAGGCCCGATTTATGGTTTTCAGTGGCGTCATTTTGGCGCAGTATATCACGGATTGGAAACAGATTATACCGGAAAAGGATTTGATCAGCTTGCAAATCTCGTTGACACTCTTAAAAAAAATCCTGAAAACAGAAGAATGATTGTCAGTGCTTGGAATCCGCTTCAACAAGATCAGATGGCTCTTCCTGCATGCCACTATTCATTTCAAGTTAATGTATTAGATGGAAAAATTAATCTGGCTTGGAATCAACGTTCAGTTGACGTAATGCTTGGTTTGCCATTCAATATTGCCAGTTATGCTGCTTTGCTTCACTTGTTAGCAAAAGAATCAGGATACAAGGAAGGTAAGTTAATAAGTTTTTTAGGCGATACGCATATTTATGAAAATCACGTAACTGGCGCTGAAGAACAGCTCAGCAGAAAACCGTATGCTTTACCACGGATAGAAACAGAAAATTTTCAATCTATTTTTGATTGGAAGTATACTGATACAAAATTTTTAAATTATCAGCACCATCCATTCATTAAATTTCCCATTGCCATCTGAACATAAAACCTAATAAATAAAAAGAAAATCCTAAGACTTGCTATCCCAACCACAGCAGAGCAGCGGGGTATTTATATCCCAGCGAGGAATAAAGCGATAACATGAACCAATCAGAAATAATCTTAATTGCCGCAGTATCACGGAATAATGTCATCGGCGTGGACGGAAAACTACCTTGGCATATTAAAGAAGACCTGGCTAGATTTACACAGCTAACTACTCCTCATCCAATTATCATGGGACGAGTTACCTATGAATCTATCCCGCAAAAATATCGTCCTCTCCCAGGAAGACAAAATGTAATCTTGACCAGAGATTCATCCTTCGGCGAGAAAGGTGTATTTGTTATGCCTTCTTTAGAAGAAGCCTTGGAAAATCTAAAACAGCGAAAGTTATATATGGAAGGAATAGATTATTCCAAAATATTTATCGGCGGTGGCCAGCGAGTATATGAACAAGCCCTGCCTTACGCAACTTCATTGGAAATAACGCATGTGCACCAGCAAGTTAATGGTGAAAATCTGCGGTATTTCCCGGAAATTTTTCCAGAATGGAATGAAAAAAAAAGGGAAGATAAAGAAGGATATTCGTTTGTGGCATATGTGAGGATATAAATGGAGCAGGGAAAATTCATAGTCTTAGACGGCATAGATGGCGCCGGTACGAGTACCCATTCTGCTCTCTTAGTAAAATACCTTTTTGAAAAAGATAAAAAAAATGTCGTTCTTCTAACCCGGGAACCAACTAAACTTTCTCCTTATGGTTTAGAATTGCGGCGGCGGCTTACCGGCAACTTACTTCCAGAAGAAACAATCATCAATGACGCAGATTATTGGGCTAATCTTTTCATCAATGATCGCCAGTGGCATATAAATAAAGTAGTTACACCTTCCTTACAGTTAGGTTTACAAGTTATTTCTGATCGTTACGATTTATCAACTATTGCCTATCAATCAGCACAAGGAAGGGACATGGACGAATTAATCCGGAAACACGAAGGGCTGCAAGTTCCTGATTTGACCATTCTTTTAGATATTCCTGTAGAAACTGCAATACGGAGGATAACAAGGGATACGCAACGAATGCAAGAATATTTTGATGATTGTGCTTTTCAGCAAAAGGTCAGATTAAATTATCTGGCTGCTGTCCAGAAGTTAAGCAATACCAGAAATATTGCTGTAATTGACAGTTCACGTCCAATAGATCAAGTTGCAAAAGAAATTCAGCAAGAAGTAAATAAATTATATGGATATAGTAATTGTGAATAATTTTCGTACATTTGTTCACAATTACTAATACACAAAATAAATTATTAAAATTT
>CAYRMP010000009.1:0-13094 GCA_964425545.1 uncultured Methanosarcinales archaeon
TTTTAAAAATTCTAAGAAATTACATAAAAAGCGAATTATTCAAACTTCTCTATAGTTTATTTGCGGTATGTTTTAATTTTTCCAGTTCTCTGAGCCACATCAAACCAATTTTAACCATGAGTTTATTGAATTTATCAGATATTTTATAGGTTTTCTTGAATAGATCGTATTCAATCAGGCCCATGCCCCGCATCGGCGTGAGGATCCGGTCATAAAACTGCCTTTTGTTATAAGACATCCTTGCTTCCTGCTGCAAAGGAGACTTGCCTTTTTCTTTGAGAATCACTTTTCCTTCATGGAGGTTGTTAGCAAAGAGGCCCATTTCTGTTTTTCCAATTTCTCCGCCATTGCTCATAAGGTATTTAACTAGCATTTTTGCTACCACTTCTTGCTGTTCAGTAGCAAAAATTACTGTAAATACATCTTCAGCAAGATTCTGCTGATCTACTAAGATGACCATTTGTATATAATTGGTATCTTAATATATAAATATTATCGCCTAGTATACTGGTGCGTCGCTGGGGGACAAAAGATTTATAAATAAATTGGCCTCCAAGCAAGTTATGGGACGTATTAAGACCACATTCATCAAACGAAAAACAAAAGAACTTTTGAATCTTCACCGAGAGAAGTTTACAGTAGATTTTGAGCAAAATAAGAAGCTTGCTTCTCTCTATACCAGCGGCAGCAGCAAGAAACTGCGCAATGTTATAGCTGGCTATCTGACTAGGCTGAAAAAGCAGGAAGAATAATCAGAATCAATAATCAGAATAATGGCGTAATTCATAAAATATTTACTTCTCTTCTTATATGGCTAATGTGTTAAATATTCGACTATTTTTATACACATTTGCTATTAGTAATTGTGAATTGGCTAGTTTTTTAATGTTCGATAATTATTCACAATTACTATAGAGAACTTTGAAAAAAGGAATTTTTGACAACATTAAATTTTTGTTTAAAGCTAAAATTCCGCCATTTCACAGTCTCTTAGAGAAGTTTTATGAATTATTCAAACTTCTCTATATTTTACTTCTTACATCCATTCTTTTTCTTATTTTTTTCATAATACCTAATAACATCTCCGCAGGACCAGGGTTTGGCGTCTTGCATTGAAAATCCCAATTTTAGTACATATTCCCGTATGCGTTCTATGGTTGAGGCTTCAATCTCTAAGAAAGTAGGGATGCCCGGAAAGGTATCAAATTCAAAATGAACTTCTTCCAACAGATAAGACGTTCTATGTTTTTTCGCAACTTTTATTTCCAATAATCCCAGACCATACAAAATTTTTTGCATAATTTCAAAATCAGTTACATTAACTTCATATTCTTGCATTATTTTTGCTTCTTCGTGCTTAATTTTTTCTTTCAAAGTTAATTCTACCGTTGATCCTTTCTTTCTTAATCGTAAAAAACGGTCATTATCCCTTAACCTTCTATTAGAAAAATCATAATAAGAGGCATTCACTTCTCCTTCAAAAACATTTTTTGCTCCCCATGATTCTAACTTTTGGATGATATAAGAAGTGTCAACTTCAAGAATCTTAACTTCTATCTCCTGCATTTATCTAAACAAACAAAACCCTTATATATTCTTTTTCCTTCTATTGCCTCAAAAGAGGTAGAAATTGCTCCCGGTTAAAGATATCAAACGTCTTAAGGAAATAGTGGCCGTTATGTTTGAAGAAGGCTTAGGTTATTATGTTGCTAAAACTAATCTTCAGTCTCATCTTCCACTGCATAAAAGGATCCAGCCTACTCTCTCCGTTTCTAAGCGGCAGCAACAGGCAATCAGGTTGCGGCGGGCTTTTGAACGATTGGGGCCGACTTTTGTAAAATTTGGGCAATTACTTTCTCTGCGCCCTGATTTAGTGCCAAAAGAATATTCAGAAGAATTTGAAAAATTACAAGATCATGTTCCGCCGTTCTCTTATCTCAAAGCTAAAAGTATTATTGAAAGTGAGCTTCAAAAACCATTGACAAAATTGTTTTCCTACTTTGATAAGAAACCCCTGGCTTCTGCTTCCATGGCGCAGGTTCATCGCGCTACACTTAAGTCAGGCAAACGGGTGGCGGTAAAAGTACAACGCCCTAATATTAAAGAGACCATCGATACTGATTTAGATATCCTTTTTCATCTTGCACAGGCTCTGGAAAAACATTTCATGTCTATAAAAAATTACCATCCGGCTGATGTGGTGAAAGAATTTGCGGTCTGGACCAGAAAAGAATTAAATTTTGAGATAGAAGCAAATAATGCCGTACGTTTGCGGGAAGAATTAAAAGATAATCGAGAAGTTATCATCCCCAAGATGTATCTGGCTTTATCTTCTAAAAGAGTCTTAACTATGGATTATATCTCCGGATTTAAGATCAATGATTTTACCGCGCTCGATAAATACCATATTAACCGTAAAAAATTAGTAATGAACTACGTCACTTCAATCCTTGAGCAAGCGCTGCTGCGGGGAATGTTTCATGCTGACCCGCATCCGGCAAATATTTTTGTGCAGAAGAACGGAAAGCTGGCGTACATTGATTATGGCATTGTGGGCGAATTGAATCCCAACGACCGGAAAAAAATTCTCAAGTTCATTAATTCCATCCATGGCAAGGATTCTAACAAAAGTATGGATATTGTCATCTCTCTGGCCAAGGATATCAGCAAGGCCGATATCTCTGCTTTTAAGACAGAAACGCGAGCAATACTGGAAGATGCCTATAAAAGTTCCATTGAAGAAAAAAGTATAGGCCGGGCGCTGTATGAAATCATTGGAAAAGGAGCGCAGTATGGAGTAATTTTTGATGCAAATCATGTCCTCATGGCAAAATCACTTTTCCAGGCAGAAGGGTTGGCTTTGCAGCTGTATCCCCAGTTTAAAATCGTAGAAGGTTTTGATGAGTTTACTAAAAAGTATTTGCAGGAAAATTATTCTCCGACGAAAATAATCACCAGGGCGGCAAAAACTTTATGGAGCCAAAAAGAATTGCTGGAAGATCTTCCGGAACATATCTTTAAAATAATAAAAAAATTAGAAGAACCAGAACCGCCAACGCGGCTGGATCTTTCTCAATTGAAAGAGTTTGAACAGGAAATGGAACGAGAGATGGAACAGGTTAATAAAAAGAGGATATTGGGCATTGTCATCGCTTCACTGATACTTTCTTCTGCCGTTCTTTTTTATCTCGAAGGAAGAACCGCAATCTTTGGTATGCCCATAAGCGCAATAATGTTTGTTGGTGCGTTAATACTTACAATTTATTTCATATTCATCCATAAGGAGGTCTGATAGATGGAAACAATAAAAAAATTAGTGAAAACTGGATATGGGTTAGGTTTGCTTAGTTTAACCGAAGCGAAAAAATTAGTTTCAAAAGTAAAAAATGAACTGCAGTTGAAAGATGAGGAAAGCCTTAAACTAGCTCATGAATTAGTGGCAAATTCGGAAAAAGCCAGCAAGGAGGTTCTGGGAACAGCGAGCCGTTATTTTGAATCTGCGCTCATAAAATCTGGCGCAGCCAGCAAAGGAGAGCTGAAAACAGCAAAAAAATTCCTCAAGAAACGGACTAGAAGAGTAAAAGATATCTTGAAAGAGAATGTAAAGAAGAGATTCCACCAGCTGAAGAAAAGAAGGTAAGATCTTTTTTTTAATCTTTCTTTAAAGCAGAACTCCCCCTAAACTTTATAAATAAACTGCTGTTCTAGCTTATAATGGTTGCTCGAAAAAAAACAGCTGCTGAAACGGCAGGGGAATCTAAAAAATCTCTTCCTAAAGTTTCTAAAAGCAAAAAAGAAAAGAAAGAATCTTCTAGTCAAAATATACGTTCAAGTTCTCTGCAGCCAGAACTTAATATCGCTTTAGTGGGCCATGTTGACCACGGAAAAACTACTCTTACTGAACGCTTAAGCAGCAAATGGACTGACACTCACTCTGAAGAGCTCAAAAGAGGAATTACTATCCGCTTAGGCTATGCTGATTTTTCTATCAGTCTTTGTGAAAGTTGTAACTATTACACCACTAAACAAAAATGTCCAAAATGCAGCAATGCAGTAACATTCCAGCGAAAAATCTCTTTAGTTGATGCTCCCGGACACGAATCATTGATGGCGACCATGCTTTCTGGAGCCGCTATTGTTGACGGCGCCTTGTTGTTAGTGGCTGCAAACGAAAAATGTCCGCAGCCGCAGACTAAAGAACATCTGATGGCTCTCCATATCAGCGGGATAAAAAATGTCATTATCGTGCAAAATAAGATTGATTTAGTGTCATATGAAGAAGCTCTTGCCAATTATAAGGAAATCAAAGGATTTTTATCTTCTACCGAATACAAAGATGCGCCGATTATTCCGATCTCAGCCAGAGCAAATGTAAACATAGATATCTTGCTCAAAGCGATTCAAGAACATATCTTAACTCCAGCACGCGATGTTGAAAAAAATCCGCTCATGCTGGTTGCCCGCTCTTTTGATGTAAATAAGCCTGGGTTAAAGCCGGAAAAATTAGTCGGTGGAGTTCTAGGCGGGACTGTTAAGCAAGGAAAATTCAAAGTAGGAGATGAAATTGAGATTTGTCCAGGTTATATCGTTGAAGAAAAAAACAAGAAAGTAGCCAAACCGCTTAAGTCGACCATCGTCCAAATCTATTCTGGCGGCGTACCGGTTGATGAGATTCTTCCTGGAGGAAGCATGGCTATCAGGACAACTTTAGATCCTTCCGTAGTGAAATCAGATTCCCTTACCGGTTCAATCGTCGGTCTGCCGGGAAAAGTTCATCCGATCCATTACCAAGTTAATTTAGAAACATTTCTTTTAGAAAGAGTGGTGGGAACAAAGGAAGAAACTGACGTCAAACCTCTCGCCAAAGGAGAAATATTGATGTTAAATTGTAACTCTGCTGCAACTGTCGGGGTAGTTGTTGATCCTTCTAAGAAAAATACTCTTTGCGCTCTGAAGAAACCCATCTGCGCTAATGCAGGAGATAGGATTACTATTTCGCGTAGGGTGGGAGATAGGTTTAGACTTATTGGTTATGGAATCCTAAAGTAAGGATTCCAAATCTTCTGCTAAAGCCTGCGGTTATGGGTTATTAAAATAAGGGTTCTTGCTTCCCATTAATCTATTCATGATTTTGGCCTAATTCTTTCAAGATAAGCAGTAATCTCGTCATATGCTGGTCCTGGAGCAATATGCGGAAGCTCTTCTTCTACGATTCTCGTAAGTTCAGCTCTCTTATTTGGATTATCATTACTTGAAATCAAGATAAAATTTGCAAGATAAGCCGCTTTACGAGCTCGCGTAATGTGGTTATCAACATTCTTTTGTTCACCTTCCCATTCATCCAAGGACTTTACTACTTCTTCCAAATCACCATCAATGGCTTTGCGATGGGCTCTGCGCAGGTGGCTAATAGCGAAATCTGAAACATCTGAAGAAGCTGGCGCTTTCTGAAAACCATAGACCGGATCAACGCCTTCTTTCAGGGTGATGATAAGAGGTTTAGGCATTTTGTGCACCTTTGGTTCGTAATTGAATTAATTCTGGCCTGAATTCGCATCCAGAAATTCCTTGCGGAGAGACATATAGCTTCTGTCCTGCTTCCGCCGGACATACTCCGCGTTTAGGAATGCCGTAGGTATTCTCCAACACCGGACAATTATTTGCATGTAGTAACGGGCTGTCGATTAAAGTACCGTTCATCTTTTCCGCAAGTAAATAACTCGTCAAATCAGCAATCTGTCCTTGTGAGAGTAAAGCAACACTTTCTCCACGACTAATAGGCAACGCAAGATTAATGCGGTGCGGCACTTGATATTGTTTTACCAAATCGACTATGTCTGGTATATCGTCAAAATTCTTTTGATATGCTATGGTGTTTACTGATGTTTGGAAAGAATCCTTGAATAATGGAATGTTCGCTGCAACACGATGAAATAAATGCGCTTTGCCGGTAATTTCACCATATAATTGTTCGTTGGATGCATGAAGACTAACTTGTAGATGTGTTCTATTCCTCACTTGTTCAGACAGAGAAGAGAGCGGTGGCGGGATAAGTGTTCCATTGGTTGCCACATGAACATTTTTCCTAAGTTCCATCGTTAAATAGGAGATCATGTCGCCGATTTCTGGATGAAGTAAAGGCTCTCCACCGCCAAGTTCAATAATTCCGTGATGTTGATTTTCTTGCGCAATTCGCTGTATGTCAGCTAAAGTAAGTTGTCCTTTGAGGTCCCAACTATAACAGAATTCGCACTCTAAATTACAATGTCCCCGTGGATTATTGATGTCTAATGTTAACATTTGGAGAGTGAACCTCATTATTTTTTTGCGCGACGACGGGGGCTACCAGGAGGAAAGACCCGCTGATATCTAGATAACTGCTGCCGTCGGCATCGGAATAGTAACCTAGACTATTCACGAACAAAGCCCGCAACTGATCTTGAGGAGTATTTTGCAAGACGCAGAACGCCATAGCCTCATTTATCTTCCGTTCAGTAAAAACAATATCGCTGTAAGTCTTTAGTAAGGCGGCATCATTCTCAACTGCTGTAAGCCAAGCAGGATGATGTACTACTTCGTCTCTTGTGAGATGTTGATTATATTTTCCACAATCGCTCCTTAATTCAAGGCCATCAATATGGTCATAAGTAATAGGCAGGAATGATTCATTGAAATCTCTGTCGATGGAAATTAAGTGAGGAGAAACAGTAAGTATCTTAAATTTTGTTGTTTCTGCTTTGTAGGCTACTCCCGTGCAAGAATTATTCCGACGCTGGAATAAACGTTTTCTTTCTTCAGTATCTTTATTGCTCTCGTAATCATGTACTCTGGCTTCAATAGTTTCTTTGAAGGTTAAAGGACGATAAAGTATACTTTCGTCATCAAGCACGAATTGCGGATGCGGTGAGTGTGATTCTTTTCCGCAGGCTTCCCGCAATGCCTGTACGCCTAAAGCATACGTATTCATTTTATCCATAAGAACGTATCGCCCTTCTTGAATCATTCTCTCAGGGGCTGGCGCTTTCTGTAGCCCATACACTGGATCAACTCCTTCTTTCAGAGTAATGATGAGTGGTTTAGGCATGTCTAAAATTTCCTCGCAATAGTTGAGATATAATCCTGAACGCTTTGCGATAAAGTAAGTAGATTTTGGTGCGTTGTTCTTCTCTCTTGGTATGCTGTTATCATTCCCGGTAATTTCTTTCCATGAGTGATATATGCTTCCACGGCATTGTCAAGGCATTCCCTTGCTGCTTCCTCAGGGAATAGATCTAACATCTCCCAGAATGATTGCTTTCCCGGCAACTCTACTGCTTGTATCTGGTCATACGCTCGAACGAATTCAGCAAAATCATCAACTCGCGGCGCTACCGTAGAAGCATGAGCTAACAGCAACCGAGTCGGTTGGACTTTGGTGTTATAAATTGCGGCTATGCTCTCTTTCTGAACTTCTCCCAATGTCTGTAAGGGGAGTGTTGAGTTGAGCAGCCATGCTGCAATTTCTTCACCGTGCTTTCTGTAGACGCCTTCAATAGTCTTCATGGTCTCAGGAGTAAGTTGTTGGTCAAACCAGCGGTTAAACAGCAGTCCTTCGTTGGTAAGGTAAGCATATCCTCTCCCATTCTGTACTTCAAGTATTTTTTTTCCATCTACATCTCTCTCAGTAACCTGATGGAAAAATTCTTCTCCTGACACTTGCACTTTTCTTCCATCTGGGTGCAAAAGCACTTGTCCTTGTTCTGCGCGGGCAGTATAGTAGGGGGCCATTTTCCTAATACTTTTATAGCCAAAGATCAGCTGCAGGAATCGATCAGCTGGCAGTTCTTTATATTTAATAGTAATTGTATTGCCATCGGGGCGAGTATCAAAACCGTGTCGCTGTAAATTTTGCGCATGATTTCCTGCTTGTGAACTTTTTAACTGAGCAGTTAGGTATCCACATTGCTGATACGCTTCAGCCATAGCTCTGGGATCGTTCATTTTTTCTATCGGAACAGATGACAAGACCGTCTCTAAAGGGAGTCCTTTCTGTACTGGCAGAGCATCATCTTTCTTTGCTAAAGTATTGAGCGCTTGGAATAAATGATATTCTCCGGTTTGTTCAAAAAATTGGACAAAATCCTGCGGTTGAAAGAATGCAAGTGCCAATCCGGAAAGGTGTTGCATAAATTGTTTTCCTTCTTCGGAAGCGCTCCAATGTTGAACTTGCAAGCGATCATAATTTCCAAGACGTTCATCAGTAGAAACAGCATCTTCAATAGCTTTGATTTGCGGTTGGAACTCTTCTTTGTACAATCCTTTAAAACAACTGGCTAAACGATAGGCTAACGATCGATATTCTTTTTTCTTCCGCACCGTACCTTCAGCAAGACTTTCTTTTCTGATTTTATCCATATCGGTAAGGATTGAATCTAAGTCCTTTCGGACATCTTTTTCGTTGAGTTGTACGTTGATTCGTTGTGTCATATTTTTGTTCACCTAGATTATTTTTGCGCGCGTTGCGCCTGCGGCGCGCCCGACGGGGCTACTAGGAGGAAAGACCCGTTGTAGCTTAGACTATTGTAGCCGCCGGCATCGGAATAGCAATCAAGATAATGCACCAACAAGGCATGGAGTTCGTCAGTTGCAGTAGTGTCTCGAATCCAGAATCTCATTCCTGTATTACGCTGATATTTTTCTTGTAACTGAGCGAAAACAATATCCGCATACTCTTTTAACAAGGTTTTATCATGCTCAACGGCTGCAAGCCACGCGGGATGATCTATTACTTCATTCCGTGTTAACAATACATTATATTTCCCAACGCTTCGGTCTAATTCTTCGCCGCCAAGACTATCGTAATTAATAGGTAAAAATGATTCATTAAATAAAGAAGCAATCTCAATTAGATTTTCACAAACAGGAACTATTTTCATTCTGTTTTCTCCAGCTTTATATGCAATTCCCGTACAGGGATCTAAACGCCTATTAAAGAAACGTAATCGATCGTCCAGAGTACGCTTGTTACCGACGCCATCATGTTCTTGGTTAAAATCAGTAACACGAGCATAAAGATTTTCGCGAAAAGTCAAGGGACGATACATTACACCTCCGTCTTCCCTTAATAATTTGGGATGCGGAGAAAGAGGTTCTTTTTTGCATGCTTCTCGCAGTGCCTGTACGCCTAAAGCATACGTATTAGTAACATCCATAAGAACATACTGACCTTGATGAGACATTCCCTGAGGAGCTGGCGCTTTCTGAAAACCATACACAGGATCAACTCCGTCTTTCAAAGTGATGATAAGAGGTTTAGGCATGGTTATGATCCGCCTACATTATTTTTTTGCGCGACGACGGGGGCTACGAGGAGGAAGGAACCGTTGTCGCCAAGATTATAGCTGCCATAGGCCCTGGAATCGCTATCAAGATCATGCACCAACAAGGCCCGCAATTGATCTTGTGGAGTATTTTGTAATGTATAGAATCCCATAACAGTATCCTGCTTTACGTTAGCAAAAACAATATCACCATATGCCTTCAGCAAATGAGTATCACCGTCAACTGCAGCTAACCAAGCGGGATGATTTTCTACTTGACTCAGCGTTAGTAAACGGTCGTAGATGCCATCTTTTCTGTCAAGTTCTATTCCATCAATGGTATCGTAATTAATATCTACATACGCATTATTAAAGCCTTTAGAGAGAGTAATAAGATCTTTGGAAACGGGAACAAGTTTAAACTTTGTTGTACCTTTCTTATATGCAATTCCCGTGCATGAATCAAGCCATCGTCTCGTAAATAATCTCAATCGTTCCCGTTTTTTTCTTTCTTTTCCATCAAAGTTATACAGTGTGTTAAAATCATTGACTCTGACTTCGATATTCTCTTTAAAGGTCAAAGGTCTGTAAATTTTGCTTCCATCATCTTGCACAAACATCGGATGCGGGCAATCGTTTTCTTTTTCGCATTTCGTACGCAGGGCATGAACTCCTTTAGCGTAAGTATCTTTCTCCGGCATGAGCATATAACAATAATTGCCTGAAGAGAGTGTTCCATCTTCTAAAGTAGTAGGCACCAGAGCTTTTTGTATTCCATACACCGGATCAACGCCTTCTTTCAGGGTGATGATAAGAGGTTTAGGCATTTTCCATCACGTCCAATTGCTTAGCTGGATCTTCTTTAGTAATATATTTCATATTAACATAAGTCCTTATCAGTGCTTTATCGTGTCTGGTCATGGTCTTCCCCTGCTGTTCCCGATGTTCTCCAATCTCCTGCTCTAACTTTTCAATGCCAGGAAGATGCGAGAATTCTTTTTCATGACTGATCTTCCAGCCTTTCTTGTGACTCATATCATGCCGACGACCGATATCATACCCAGCATTACGATATTCTGGTTTCAGTTCATAATGGCTTCCTGCCCAGCAGGTAATTTGGTTAAATTCTTTATCAGACAAGATTTCCTTATAGCTTCCTTGCACTGTTTTATGGATGAGAAGATCTTCCAATCCAGCTTCCTGCAAATCTTCGGCGCTCTTTCCTAGCATCAAGGCCGCAACTCCTTGCAGCCGGTTACGGATGTATGGATCGTTCACGCCTAAACGATCAAGTTCTTCTTCATTCCATTCTGGCGTTTCACTTCCTCGCTGCTGTTTGACTAGCTGATTGATTGTCCAGACAGCATAACTATTCCGTGCTAAAGTAGAAACATTGGTTTGCGTAACTGAAAATGTTCCGCCTAATTTCAGTTCATGTTCAAAATCACTGCATTCTGCATAAAAATCAGCAATCTCGTCTAAAGCATCAAGCGGCTTTCCATCTTCGCCTGGATTAGCCATAAAGAATTTTGCTTTCTCTGGAATAAGAAAAATATGCTTTTCACCGCGATAAGTCATGGTTACCTGCGTGTATCCCTGAGGAATAGTTTCCAGCGGTTTTTCTACCACAATCAATTTCTGTTTCTTTCCGACATAAGCAGCAACATCTTCATCACTGCGTGCAACGTATTTTTGCTGTAGTTTTTTTTCAAGCATTTTCTTCCTCTAATGATTTGTAATCAGCAACATCATCGCCTATCGTGCTAGCAAGTTCTCTATACCTTGAATCATCAATTACTTTAGAACGGACTAATCTCTGGATGGCATCCTTAGACGCAAACCCGTAGGTTTTTGCTTTTTCACAAGCATGAGCAATAGTTCGGCAAGAAAGTCCATCTTGTACCATTTCTTCTGGAATAATGCCCTCTGGCGAGTATTGTTTCCAGACTGCCTCTTGTTCCTTTCCGACAGGCAAGGGAAAGAAAAGATTATACGGAAATCGATCCAGCACCGCTTCTTTCAGGTAATGAGGATTATTGGTAGTAGCAACAACATAGACACCTTCTTCGGGTTTGCTCATAACTGACTGCATATATCCGGTTTGTTCCTTCTGGTGGGTTATTGCTCCCTTTGTTTCTAGGAAACTATCAATTTCGTCAAGGGTAACAATGCAAGGCCGTAACTGTTTTGCCCGCGCAAATACTTTTGCTAATCTATCTTTTGACTCGCCAACCCATTTGCTTTCCAGTTCGCTTCCGCTGACAAAAAGCAAGTTGTATCCATATTCACCAGCCAGAGCTTCTGCAAAGGCAGTTTTTCCTGTTCCCGGAGGGCCGTAGAAGAGTAATGTCCCGCTATTATTTCCACTTATAATTTTCCGTAATAAAGTTTTGTGAGTGTCATAACCAGCTAAATTAGCCAGTTTTATCTTCGGTTCTCGGAAAGGCATATCGCGAATAGCAGAAGGTTTTGTTTTTGAAAACCCATACTCGAGATCTTTTAAGGTTACATCAGTACGTCTATCTCGTAGAGCTTCTACAAAGGTTTCATTTAATAAGCCGCATAGATCTGCACCAGTATAGCCAAACGTTTTTTCGGCGAGATTTTCTAAGTCTTCTTTGTCAACTTTAAATTTGTGACCTTTTCGGTAGGCATGAATTTGTAGAATGTGCAATCTTCCTTGCCGGTCAGGCGGCATGAATTCAATCTCTTTACTAAATCTTCCTGGACGGCGTAAGGCGTTATCAAGGGAGTCAGGACGATTGGTTGTTCCAATCAGATAAATATTTTCATTTTTATCGAAGCCCTGCATTTCATCGAGAAGCGCATTGAGGGTTGCTTGCTGCATAGGATCAATAACTTGTTCCCGGCTGGAAAATTTATCTACTTCATTAACGACAAAGAAAATTGGCTTTTCTTCTTTTGAAGCAAATTTACGTAGTTGTGCAAAGGTCAGTCGAATGGCATCAGCATTATTTACTAATTTCCCATCATAGACTAAGCCGCCAACTGTGGAAGCAAGATACTGTGCGCCGAGAGTTTTTCCTGTCCCCGGAGGACCAGAAAAAAGAATGTTTCGGTCACCCATCTCTCCAAAATCTTTGATATGTTCAATGGTTAAAGCTACCCCGTCCAGTTCCCTCTTGAGAGCGTCTGGAACATAATAATCTTCCAAAGTAATTTTTGGCTCAAAAGGAGCGATAGATGGAGGTACAGCTTCTTTTAATGCTTCTAAGAGACCCATAACTCAAGAAATGCATGATTTTTTTATAAATATATCGTTGAGGTTTGTTACTTTCCGGTAGCACATTAAACCCGGGTGTCAATCGAAAACCGCCAGCAACCAGCTAATAGGCAAATGTGTGAGTAAATATGGAGAAGTTTGAATAGTCGATTTTTTATGAATCCACCTAATATTTCTAGAAAAATCCTTCTTTTTAGTATTCTTTCTTCTCTTTTCCCCTCATTTTCATTTAGAATATTATTTTTTCTTGTATCTCTCGATAGCTCTCGCTATGTCGAGAGCAGGAAACGGAGTCTGTTCACATTATAGACGATAGAAACAAACATTTGTTGAACATATACTCTCGGTATTGTTGTCAGTTTTGTTCTTCCTGCCTTGAATTTTCTTTCCATCATTGCGTAGGGATGTTCTCCTTCTGCTCTTTTCTTGGCAATACGCTTATTACGAAGCTTCTCCAAAACAGGCAGTTTACCTTTCTTCATTGTTGCATCTCCTTTTGCTTTGGTCGTAGATCCAGAATAACCTCTATCACGATAGATGATGTCATCTTC
>CAYRMP010000009.1:13104-18347 GCA_964425545.1 uncultured Methanosarcinales archaeon
GAGCAAGATCAATTCCGTTGTCATGTGTCTTTGCTGTTGTGACAGCAAACTCCTTGATGATTTTTGATCCCTTCTGCATCTTTGTGTGCAGTTTAAATCCAACTATGCTCTTTTCATTTTTCTTTGTCCATATTCCATCTTTACTGCGAGAAGTCTTTGCTTCTAGTCCTCGATTGTTCATTCGAGAATTTGTTTTTCCTGGATCAGCGTGGATAAATCGTGCATCTTGAATAACTCCTTCTTTAACTTGAAGATTATGGGTATTAATCTGACGTTGCAGTTCTTCCCATATTCTTTCTGCGAGGTCTGATTCAGTAAGATATTCACGAAATCTCCAGACAGTGGAATAATCTGGAATAGATTTTGGAAAATCTAAGAATTGCTGAAAACTTAGTCTGTCATTGACCTGATACTCCAATTCTTCATCACTTATTCCGTACCACGCTTGAAGAAAAAGAAGTTTTAGTTTGATTATCGTGTGATACCCTCTTCTTCCCACACGATAATCTTGCTTTGGGAACAAAGCAAGGAATGATTCCCAATCAACGAGTCTCTTTACCTCTTCGAGTTCAGAACGTAAGTTCTTTACCATAGAATATTTTTCTTTAAGCGCAAATTCAGTTAATGAATCCATATAAATCACCTCAAAGAAAAAGAAAGTTCAATTGCTTAAATCTGTTATGCAATTGCTGATTTTGCAAACTTCTCTTTACTCTTTGTTTTTTCTCTATTCATCGTTTTCTAATATATTAAATTCTTTTTCATAAAATGCAGCATTCTTTTTGTTTATCAAGGCATAATACTGATTTAATCTTTTAAATTCTTGTTTGCCAAAACCTAAAGAAGCATAACCTAAAAGCTGATCCAAAAGTTGTTCAATAGCAACGCTTGAAGTGATATTGTTATTAATGATGCTTTCAATTGATTCATTGACAGAAGGCATAACTGTTTCTATTTGTTTTCTGATCCCATCAATTAATTCAATAATCTGTTCATAATTCTGATTTTTGACCATTATACCTCTTTATAGTAATTAACAATCATTTTATACTTTCCTATTTTATAACTATCGTGGTCAAGCTAATTACCTACAATATCGAATATTGCGAAGGCATAGAGGGCATATGGTACCAGTATCTTCAGTTTTGGAAAATTTTTTTTCCGCCAAAAAATCTTGAGAAGAGAATGGTTGATGCGCTCCACAAGCTAAATCCGGATATTCTCGCTCTCATAGAAGTGGACATTGGTTCTTTACGCAGCCGGGGAGAGGATGAAGTCCGTTTTTTAGAAAAAAAATTAGGCTTTAATAATTTTGTCGAGAAAGTAAAATATCCTCTGAAGGGATGGTTAAAGCTTTTTCACCATATACCTATTCTTAACAAGCAGGCTAACGCATTAGTATCAAGATTTCCTTTTACCAAAATATGCTACCATGTGTTTCATGAGGGAACAAAAAGGATGGTTATCGAAGCTACAGTTAATTGTCCCAAGCCGGTAACTCTTTTGGCGGCTCATCTGGCCTTAGGAAAAAAAGCGCGGGCGCGACAGATTAAAGAATTAATTACCATAGTTAACCGCATAAAAAATCCAGTTATTTTAATGGGCGATTTTAATACTTTTAACGGGGAAAAAGAGATCAAAGACTTATTAAAAAAAACTCATCTGAAAGATTTGATTAGCCTCGATAAAAAATCTATCCCCCTTACCGAGCCGGCTTGGCATCCTACGCGGAGATTGGATTATATCCTGACTTCGCCATTAATAAAAGTGAACAAATATTCCGTCTTAAAGTTTCATTTTTCTGATCATCTGCCGTTGATGATTGATTTTGAATTTAAGAATGGAAAAAAATAGTAAAAATAATTAGGCACTTTAGTTGAGGACAATATTTCGCATATTAGTTTAGCCTCAACTAAAGTTTGAAAGACCCGCATTATTTATGTGTTATATGGGTCTTTCATCACTTATTAGCAATATATATAAATTCCAAAATAATGGTAAAAGCATGAATAAGGTTGCTTTGGCAGTATTGGCTGGCGGTTTTGGAGCGCAGTTGTTGAAGCTGCTGATATTTTTTTTCCGCCACAAATCTTTATCTTGGCATGATCTAGTAGTCACCGGCGGCATGCCTTCTTCCCATTCGGCGTTCGTAGTTTCTCTCGCTACCATCGTATATCTTGAGGAAGGCACCTCTACCGCTTTTGTCATCAGCTTGGTATTAGCATTTATAGTGTTACGTGATGCTTTTGGCGTGCGCAGAACCGTGGGAATGGAAGGCAAACAGATTGAAAAATTGCTAAAACTGCACAAATTAAAATCAAAATTTCATTATTCTATAGGTCATACTCCGTTGCAAGTGGCCGTCGGCGCCATGATAGGTTTAATTTCTTCCTTAGTGGTTTTTTTCGTTTTTTAGCTCCTCACTAATAAACTTAACGAAACATTTATAAACGAAAGAAGGCAGATTATCTCCATAAAGTTATATTAGGCCATTAAAATGATCCGAAAAACCCTTAAAGAATGTCCTGAATGTGCAAGCCGTAATATTTTTAGGAATGTTGAAAAGGGAGAAACTGTCTGCCGCGACTGCGGTTTAGTTATTGAAGATCGTATGGTTGACTTCTCACAGGAATGGCGCAGTTTTGAAGATGATGGTGGCCAAGACAGCAAACGAAGAACTGGAGCGCCTGCCAGTGCCACGCAATTTGACCAAGGTTTAGGTACGGAAGTAGGTACTACTGCAGATTTCTATAAGTTAGGCTCAGATAGAGAAAGAGACCGATTTTTCCGCTTAAGAAAATGGAACATCCGTATCAGCACAGCTATTGAAAGAAACTTAAAAGTTGCTTTGGCAGAATTGAAAAGAGTAAGTTCTTATTTACGATTGCCTAAATCAGTAGAAGAAGAGGCAGCTAGGATCTATCGATCAGCCGTTCAGAAAGGATTAGTAAGGGGAAGAAGCATGGAATCTGTTGTTGCAGGAGCATTATATGCTGCCTGCAGAAGACATGAGATTCCCAGAACTCTGGACGAAATGGGTGAAGCTTCCGGTATCGAGAAAAAAGAAATTGGAAGAACTTATCGCTTCGTAACTCGTGAATTGGAAATCAGCATCAGGCCTAGTAACCCCGCAGATTACATCCCTCGTTTTGCTTCCGCTTTAAAATTAAGCCCAGAAACGCAATCTAAAGCCGTAGTAATATTGGAACAAGCCCGGGATATTGAACTCACCTCTGGCCGCGGCCCGACCGGGATTGCTGCCGCTGCGCTTTATGTGGCTTCTTTAATCCATGGTGAAAAAAGAACTCAGCGCGAAGTAGCTGATGTTGCCGGAGTAACTGAAGTGACCATCAGAAATCGCTACAAGGAATTGATTAAGAAGCTGAAGTTAAGCAAAGACGTAGAGAAGACCAAAAAGAATTAAATTTTTTATTTTTAGTATGTTATCTATTGGCGATGATGTTTTGGATAAAATGGTAAGATACAAAAAAATACACCAAGCCGCACCAGGAGTTTTAACCTTCACCGGAGAAATAAAAACTGCGCTGGTTGATGATCACCACGAGGCATTCTATTGGTGGTGGGATTCGAAGTTGAAAGGAGCCACATTATTTCATGTTGATGGGCATGATGATATGAGTGAAGCAGTTGTCGATTATAAAATAAAGTCTGCAGAAGATTATACTCAGCTAAACATCGCAAATTTCATCTGTCCAGCTGTAAATCACGGCATCATTTCTTCAATATATTGGTTCAATCCTCATTCTGAGAAGAGATTACAGTATTTGGGGAAACCAATAACCTCTTTCTCTGAAAGAGACGGCATTCTTAAAGAACAGGATCATGCTCATTATGGCTGGGGCTTTTTTGAAGAGAAAAGGATTTGGCAAAGAAACGGAGAGTTGATGGATGCCGATAAGATTGATGTTCCTTCTGATCTGCCGCTTATCTTAGATATAGATTTAGATGCTTTCTGCTGCCATAGGAACAGTTCTATTGGAAGAAGCGAGAAATATGATGGGGTGTTTGGATTTGAGGATCGAGTTGATCAAACGATAGAAATGCTTATTCGATTGCCAAGACCAAACTTAATTACTATTGCTCATTCTCAAGGAGACGAAACGAACAGATGCTATGTTCCTCCGGCCATGGTCAACGATGTCAGCAGTTATCTGGCGCTTAATCTAAGAAGACTTTATGAAAAGAAATAACTAAAGAACAACCATGAATCCATTATTTATTACTCATGCAGAAGACCCGGACGGAATTATTGCCAGAACTTTATTAATGCGTAATCTTTCTGTCAAAGAAAAAAAATCAGAGCAGCATATCTTTGTCTGCTATAGCCAAATAGTGGAAGCATTTCAAGAAGCAGTGCAAAAAGTTAATGATTACGATCATGTCTATATTGCCGATATCGACCTTAATCTTCGCTTACAAAAAGCAGCCGGGGAAAATTTGTCTCTCCTGGAAAAATTAAGCCAAGGAAGATCAGTTTCTTGGTTTGATCATCATGAGGGAACTTTGCAAAATAAAGAGAGGCTTGCTAAAATAGGGATACAAACGTACCACGATCAACATCAATGCGCATCCCTGCTTATACAAAGACATTTTTCCTTGAAAAATCCCTACGAAATAAAACTAGCCAAAATTGCCCAGGCACATGATCATAGGAATAGTTCTAGTGATCACGAAAACATCAGCATAGGAAACGAATTGGAAAATATTATTGCTATGGGTAATGAACATCAGGATTACAATTTGTTGTTGGAACTTTCTTACGACTTAAGTAATGAAAAATGCTTTGACGGGAATTTTAAATTACTCCCTTCCTGGCAGCAATATTCAGATGAGTTTAATCGACAATCAGTAGAAGCCAAAAAAGAATTGGATAACCAAGTTGAGATTACCGCCGCAGGCAAATATAAAGTCCTCTTCGGATATTGCCCCTCATTACTCTCACAAAAATCTGGCCCTTCGCATTTACGTAAAACCTATTTAGGAAAAGCAGATATTTTTATTTGTCTTTTTAAGGCTCCGGTCCGCAATCATATTATGTTTGCTCCTGAAAAATCTGCTTTCTCAGTAGTGCCTTTTGTGCAGAGTCTTGGCGGCGGAGGCAGTAACAGCAGGAATGGGGGTGGTTTTTCTTTAGATTACGACATCACTCCCGAGAATTATTCTTCCGTCAAAGAAAAGCTTATTTCACAAATAAAGGAATATATTTCTCAAAGTAATCCAGC
>CAYRMP010000009.1:18357-19215 GCA_964425545.1 uncultured Methanosarcinales archaeon
GCATAATATTTAGCTAATTGAAAATATTTTTTTGCATAGTTAATCGTTTTTTGTTTTTCTTCCGCATTTAAATTGCTGTCATCAGAAGTAAAACAATTAATCTTTGCTCTAATATAAGCCCTATAGCACTTATAAAAATTAAGGAGCAGGGGAATATCTCCATCATTGCTTAATCTCAGATATTCTTTTACAAAAGTTTCTGCCAATTCGGTTCTTCCGTGGAAATCTAGATCCATGGCCATGAACGCAATTTCTGCAATCACATCAGAACAAGGAAAGCGCTGATTGAATACGATTCCGTCAAAGATGTAGATTTCTTTTGGTGTTACAAATACATTGCCGGAATGAAAGTCGCCGTGGCAGTGTTTTATTTTATTTTTTTCTACTCTTTGGGCAAAGAGATTTTTATTTTTTGTGATAAAACTATTAATCTTTTCCTGCGTAAAAGAGAAATGCTGTTCTGGGATGATTTTTTGCTTATATTTTTCAGTCTGCTGAAAATTTTCATCCCAGTTGAATTGCACCATCTTTGCAGAGCCGAAAGAAGCAGTTTCCTCATTAGTGATTGCTTTTTGATGAAAATCAAAAATTTTTCGGGCTATTTTTCGCAAATGTTCTGAATAAATTTTATCCTTAACTAGAAGTTCAGACATAATTGTGGAAGGATCGAGCTGCTTCATCTTTACTGCATATTCAATCACTTCGCCAGGCCCGTTAATGGTGATATTTCCCTTATAATCCTTATTAATGGTAGAAACACCCACATACAAATCTGGCGAGATAAGGGAATTGTAGCGGAATTCCTTCTCACATTGATTTTTTCTTTTTTCTAATGTGGAAAAGTCAAGAAATCCCAGA
>CAYRMP010000010.1:0-19115 GCA_964425545.1 uncultured Methanosarcinales archaeon
GTGTCCAAAATCCCACCAGGAGGTTATAATTATGTTTTCTGGAGCTTCATTTTTTTTTTTTTTTTTAACATTATACCAACCATCATTCATGCTTGGAACAGAATTATGGGCTTGGTCATATCCTGCTTTTGCAGGACTGATTAACAACAGAGATAATAGCAAAAAAATCATTATTTGAGTGATGTTCTTGTTAAGTTTAAGCTCTTTACTAACCCATTGCGAAGCATAACCCCATACCAAACCAAGACATGCACCAACGGCAATGGAAAAGATGGGTGTAGCTTGTAATATAAATCTAACTCCTTTGGTAGTTGCGAATATTGACGCCACCAGCCACAGAGCTAAAAAAAATCCAAGATTCAGTTCTCTTTTTCCAGAAGTGTTTTTTCTGAGCAGCAAAATAAGGATACCGACAATAGCTAAAACGAATAATAATTTTCCGCCAAGTGTACTAATTACATTATGAAGAGAAACAACATTAAGCTCGGCAACAGTGGTGCGAATATTCGGCCAAAATGTATTTACCGCTACTGCTTTAAGATTGATAAATTTGAATGGTCCCAGGAGTAATTTCATAAAATCTGAAACGCCGGTAAAAATATTAACAAATAAAGTTACAATTATTGTATATGTCCCAAGGAGGACAAATAGTTCTTTTACCTGCTTAGACTTTAGTGCAACATTTATACTTTTCCATTGGCTGATAAGTATATGGCCTATCTGGAAAATCACGGTAGCCAGTAAAAATAAGGTAATATACCACCATCCTGTCCAAGCAAAGGCAAATAATCCCGTGGTAAAACCGGCCAAAGAAATCCATACCATTCTCCATTTCAGCTCTTTTGCATCAAGAGCTTCCAAGAACAGCCAGGTAATAAGGATGGGGAAAAATACTGCGTAAACGTCAGTGTCTGAACTTTCTCCAGTTGTCCTGGCTACGAAAAATGAAGTAACAGCAAGCATAAAGGCGGTGAAGAATCCCCCCACATTGTTTTTAGTAAGTTTCTTACCGATGAAGAAGCCAGGTATAACTGTAAGAGCGGAAAAAATTGTTCCAACAAAGAAGAATGTATACCTAAGAGGAAAATCACCCAATAAATTCATCATCCTATGCCAGACTGCCCCAAACCAATTATGAAAAGTCCATGCTGATGCTCCACCAAGGGGAGCAATCCGGAAATCATCTTTAACGAGGCCATTTTCAAAATAACTTGTCCCAGGGAATCCATTTTCAAGGACATTCTGAGTCTGTCGATAGAAGTGGTAAGGATCTATGCCTAAAAGATATAATGTTCCTTCATCATCTTTAAACTGCTGCCGATATTGCTCGGAAAGAGTTACTGTCTGCGCAACCAAATTTGCTTTATTCTGCACCTGAAAATTCTGCCATTCTTTGTCTATCAAAGATTGCTTGTTTTGCTCTGGTAGGAATGGATATTGTTGATCTATTTGTTGCTTGATTAAGCCTTGGTAATAATTTGCAATAGTATTTTCAGCCCAGTCATCAGCAATGGGCATGCGCTGAGGCATGGTCCGCAAATAAACTGAAATAATTACGGCGAAAAGAATGCAAATCAAAGGAATAAGCCATTTTGCATGTTTTTTTGCTGCGTTTTTAACTTGGTTTATATCGATAGATAGGGAATCTTCAGATTCTTTTTTTGAAGAATTTTGAGCAAAATGGGATTTAACTTCCGTTACTTCTGTTTGGTGTCCAGTTTTACTTTTGTCAAAAAACCCTTTTATTCTTTGTGTAATCTTGGAGAAATCTATAACTTCATCAGTGCCTTGTGTAGTTTCTGAATTTTCCCGTTCTTTGCTCACCTGTGTTCCACCAAGAAGTCAAAACGGGGGTTGGTTTATAAAATTTGTTGTACCCAACATTATTCAATGAAAATGAGTCTCATATCTAGCAGTTATTGTTGGTAAGCAACTCACAAACGCTAGTGACTTAACTACTGCGACCAATTTTCAAGAGTAAAAATCTCCTCCCTTCATTTTTATCAAATGCCCCCATAGCTCTGCTGCGATGGAGGATTTTTACTTGTTCTCTTTGTTTTCTTCTCCCACCAAATATAGAATATCTTCCGTCGGGTGCCGATACAATCCTTCTTTCAATCTTTTTTGATCCAGGATATGTCCAATGATACCTATACTTCTGGAGAGTGCAAATAAACCATTCATGTAGCCGATCTCGATAATTTCGTTGATTTCTTCTGTTGTGAATTCTTTAGATGATTCAAGTGCATCAAGGAATAGGGCAGCTATGCACCCATCAACATTGAGAATCAAATTTTCTGCTTTCTTAGTGGTTATTTTTTCTACCTGCAAGGCATAGTCAAGATATTTTGTGGAAGGAAAGCTTTTTCTGGCAAATTCTTTAAGCAATTCTACTCGTTTATCTGGATTACGAATGGATTTTACTCTGTGGCCAATTCCGGGGATAGGAATACTTTTCTGTTTCATATTTTCCATGAATACCGCTGGAGCAATTTTGCTGTCAACGGCATTTTTAAAGTATCTGCAGGCATCGTCGATTGCGCCGCCAAATCTTGGTCCAATCGTAAGTAATCCACTGCACAAGGAAGAGATAACATCTTTTCCGGCTCGAGCAGCAACGATGGCATTGTGCGCTCCAGAAACTGCCGGACCATGATCTGCAGTAAGCAAAACACATTTCTCTAGGAATTGGGTAAAGTAATTTGGGAGTTTCTTCTTGAACCAGAGCAAGCCCAAGAGCTTCCCTAATGAATAATTTTCTTCCATAATTTTGCTGATGGTGATTGTCCCATAAGTTGGTTCTTCTCCAAGATCAGAAGAAATAGTCGTAGTGATATTAGTCGCTTTTCTCACGATTCCCGTTTTTACCGCTTCATTATAATCTAAAGGCATAGAAGGTACAGAACGAGACGTAGATTTAGGCTGCATATCTTTTTCTATACACGTTAGGGTTTTAAATGTTTGTTGAATAGTATTCTCTAATTGTTCAAATGTTTCAGGAACGATAATTCCTGCTTCTCGTAATGCCTTGTTTTTAGATTGTGCGCTTTCTTCTTCTTTTCCAGCCTTGGCACCAGCATGGCCAAACTGTACTTCCCAAGGAAAAAGAGTAGCACAAGTTCCAGAAACCCACATGACCAGCGGTTTAGTTATTTTTCCTTCCCGTTTTGCGTTGATGATTTCGTATTCTTGTTTTCCACCTAACTCACCAAGGGCAACGAGAAGTTTGATCTCTGGATCGGCTTCAAAACGTAAGAGGTGATCGAACATTGTTGATCCTGGAAATAAATCTCCGCCGATGGCAATTCCTTCTTTCACGCCATCAGTTGTTCTGGCAATGATGTTGAACAATTCATTTATCATACCGCCAGATTTAGAAACAAGGCCAACACTCCCAGGGCGATATAGTTTTGCGCGAAGAACATTTTCTATTTTTCCTCCAGCATAACCAGCAATACGAAATGAACCAGCAGCAATTCCTCCCACCGTAGACGGTCCGATAATCAGCTGGTTATTCTTTTTGGCAAGTGCGATTAATTCTTTAGTTTGCCGTTCAGGGATCCCTTCAGCCACAATAACAATTGTTTTGAGTGTAGAAAGTTCTAATGCTTCTTTTGCTGCTGAGTAGGCTGAACGGTGCGAAGCAAAGTTGATTAGTACTTCTGCTTGAGGATGTTTTTTTGTAGCTTCAGAAAGGGAGTCATAGATTGGCAGAAGAATTTCTTTATTGCCGAAGAAGGCTTTGTGAATGCCTTTCTTTCCGGCGTGAACAATTGCCGAAACGCTTGGTTTTCTATCGCAGAGAAAATCAAAATCCAGCATCTGCTGGATAGGCAGCGCTTTAAGATTGTAAAAGATAGCTTGCGTTTCTCTGCTGAATTTGAACTTACTGGAGATCATGCTTGAGTTTATACTTGACATTATAATCTCCTTACTTTTTCTATGATTTTAGTCATCGGAGTTTCTGGACCATGAACAGCAATAGGTATATTAAGTTCTTTTCCGGTTTGTTCCATCAGCTTAAGACCTTTTTCGTAATTAGGGCCGCCTCTTCTGACGAGAATGGAAATTTTTCCTTGTTGTAATTGAGATTTATATTCTTTCAATGCTTTGATAATACCTAAAAATGTTTTTTCCACATCAGTGAAATTGGCAATAGCGCCACCGATGATGAGGATTTTTCCCCGCGGATGATGTTCTTTAGTCATAAGGCTGAGAATAGTCTTAGTGTATTGATAAGTTTCTTCTGTAGTAGGATTTCCGGAATATTCTCCGTAATTAGCGATTTCTTCTTGCTTTCCACTATTGGAAATTGCATCAAGATAAATTATGCTTGCGCCGCCACCGGAAAGAATATTCCAAATTCTTCCTTTTGGATTAAGAATGGTCAGTTTTAATGAAGCACCGCTTTCTTTGTCAAGGGCGGCGATATATTCTTCTTCTGGGAGTGATTTTCTGCCAAATGGTTTTGGGAAGGGAAGAGTTATACCGCAGCTGTCTACTTGGGCAACAGTATCGAGAAGCACAATATTTCCATTTTGATTGAATGTGAAAGGATTAAACTCCAGATAGCAAACGTGGAATTTTCTGTAGAGGTTGAATACTTCTTGAATGAATTTTTTTGTTTTTTCAGGAAAGGGCAAATTTACCCGTTCTATTGCTGCTAATGTCGGCACTTCAATTTTTGTAACTTTATGCCAATTTTCTTCAACATTGATTCCTCCTTCTTCTGAGAAATATATTACATCACAATCTCGTTCTGAAGTAATGCAAAGGTAATATTCTTTTTGATGCGGCGTATAAGGTTCAATCAGGAAGTGTGTTAATTTATCTGTTGCTTTTTCGATAGTAATCTCCCGGTTAAGATGCAATTGGAGATAATGCTTGATCTGCTGGAAATCTGCGTTGAGTAGAACTAACCCCAGCTTTCCGCGTTTGCCGAATAGCTGGTCCGGCTTGATGACTAATTTTTCTTCTAAGAGCCAAGGATATTGTTGCGGGAGAGTATCAATGT
Organism: uncultured Methanosarcinales archaeon; assembly: GCA_964425545.1. Taxonomy (GTDB): domain Archaea; phylum Nanobdellota; class Nanobdellia; order Woesearchaeales; family GW2011-AR9; genus JACPIL01. The sequence continues at coordinate 5,015 of CAYRMP010000010.1, forward strand.
TAGTAGTAGGATCTATGAGCACTGCTTTGTACTCATGGTGGAGATTTTCCAGAAGCAATTTTTTTGCATCAAATTCTCTTATTTTTACTCTGGCCATGCGTGGTGTGTTTTTGTTTTTTTAATTTTTATAATTTAAATTTTTTGCGGTAGAGATGCTCTGTCCTAAAAACAGCATCATAATTCAGTTCGAACTATTATTATTATTTAGGAGTATACTAAAAAAAAGTACTCGTAAAAATTTTCTTGAAAAAACCATGCTGCGGTTTTTCCTCGTTTAGGTCTTTAATGAGTTCTTTCTGCTTTTTACTGAGTTTGGTCGGAACAACCACGTGGATCGTAACCATCTGATCGCCGTGGCCTGAATCATGCAGTGAAGGCATTCCTTTTCCACGCATACGCAGGATTGTTTCAGTCTGAGTCCCGGCAGGGATAGTTAAATTTGCTTTTCCATCGATAGTGGGCACTTCAATTTCTTCTCCTAATGCTGCCTGCGAAAATGAAACTGGCAGCGTTAAGTGCAGATCTTTTCCTTTTCGCTGGAATAATTCGTGCTGTTCGACCTGTATCTGTACATAAAGATCCCCAGATGGGCCATTATTTTCCCCAACTTCTCCTTCTCCGGAAACACGCAGCCTCATGCCTTCTTCAATACCAGCAGGAATAGATACTTCTAATTCTTTTTTTCTTCTGGTTAATCCCTCGCCGCCGCAATTTTTACAGGAATCTTGGGGAAGTTCTCCTTTTCCATGACAATACGGACAAGGTCCGGTCTGCTGGAACAATCCGAAAGGGGTGCGCTGGGTTCTTTTCAAATATCCAGAACCTTGGCAATGATGGCACGACTCAAATTCATGCGCACCTTTTCCCCGGCATTCACTGCAGCGTTCTAATTTATTTAACGAAATAGTTTTAGAAATTCCAGAGTGGGCTTCTTCCAAGGTTATTTCAGTTTCATACAATAAATCGGCTCCTCTTCGCACTTTTCTTTTTCCGCTGCCGCTTCCTCCAAATAAATGATCAAAAACATCATCAAAGTCGCCAAACATGCCGGATCTAAACTGCGACATGATATCTGAGTAGTCGAAACCTTGGTATCCAGCCCCGCCGGCTCCTCCTGCTTTCCCAGAACCTCCAGAAAATGCAGCACTGCCAAACTGATCATATTGTTGCCTTTTTTTATCGTCTCCTAATATTGAAACCGCTTCATTAATCTCTTTGAACTTTTCTTCATGTTCTTTCTTTTTATCATCTGAAGCGCGGTCAGGGTGATACTGCATGGCCAGTTTCTTAAAAGCCTTTTTTATTTCTTCCTTACTGGCACTTTTCTGTACGCCAAGAGTTTTATAATAATCTTTATTGGACATGCTGCACCCCAAACAGTGTCATCCGCAGCATATTTTCTATCTCTTTTGCAAGTTCATCAGGTGTGAAAGACAATTTAGAAAATATTTTTTTTTCTTGCTCACGTATTTTTTGTTCATGTTTATTCCAGACTTCATCTCCCCGCGGATAGCGCTGGCGAAGATAAGCTAGACGTTCAGGAATACTGACTACTTTTTCCCGCAACACCCGCAGGTCTGCATAATGTACTACTAATTGCTCCCAACTGGGATTTTCGTTCTTTGAATTGCTGACATTCCGCAACGATAAAGCCAATTCAGGATACAGATCTTTAAAAATTTGATACACCATCTCGCCTTCGTAATGGCCGGGGTATTTCTTTTGCATCCCTTCCCAAAATTCTTTTTGTTCCGGTGAGATTACCTGGTCTTTATGAAATTCATTCACGCCAAAATCTTTTATTGCTACCATCTTACACAAGTCATGGAAATAAGCCAGGCAGCTCACGAATTTCACATTTATGGGAACTCCTTTTTGTTTTAACTGCTCCGCTAAGTATACTGCCACTTCTTGCACTTTGCAGCAGTGTTTGAATATATTGCTAGGCACCTTATATTCAGTAAAATAGTTCAGGCATTGCTTTTCAGTTGGAAGTTTAGTCATTTCATTTCGTCATTTCTTTTCACTTCATTCGCAACTTTCCGTTGGAAAGTCTCATAATGAAACGAGAAAAATAAAAAAGCTCATGCTTTCCCTTTTTCTGTTTTCTTTGACTGAACTTTTTCGCTGAATTCTGCATCAACTACTTTCTCTTTGCCGTGATGGCTATCGTGGCTATCATGACTACCAGCAGATGATTCTTCTTCTTCGTCATCAGCAGGATGCGGCTGGTGCTGTTGTTTAGCTGCTGTTTCCTGGTAGATCTTGGAACCGATCTCCTGCACGGTTTTATTCAGCTCTTCAATCTTAGCATTGATGGCAGAAACATCGCCGGCTTTCTTTGCAGTTTCCAGCTCTTCAATCTTAGCTTCGATTTTTTTCTTTGTTCCTGCGTCAACTTTATCCTTGAATTCTTCCAGGACTTTTTTAGTCTGAAAGATAAGCGCTTCAGCATTGTTGTCTGCTTCAATTTTCTCTTTCTTCTTAGCATCTTCAGCTTCATGCATTTTCGCTTCTTCTTTCATCTTTTCTACTTCAGCTTTGTTAAGATTTCCAGTTCCGGTAATTTTGATCTTATGTTCTTTTCCAGTTCCTTTATCTTGGGCGCTGACATGCAGAATACCGTTCGCGTCAATATCAAAAGTAACTTCAATCTGCGGGACTCCTCTAGGAGCAGGAGGTATTCCTACCAAATCAAATTGTCCCAAGTTTTTGTTATCTGAAAACATTGGTCTTTCCCCTTGCGCGACACGGATGGTTACTGCCGTCTGATTGTCGGCTGCAGTAGAGAAAATCTGCGATTTCTTAGTCGGAATAGTGGTATTTCTGTCGATTAGCTGAGTAAATACGCCGCCTAAGGTTTCAATTCCCAAAGATAAAGGAGTGACGTCCAATAAGAGGACATCTTTAACATCTCCAGAAAGAACTCCTGCCTGGATTGCTGCTCCTATCGCAACTGCTTCGTCTGGATTGACTGATTTGTCTCCTTCTTTTCCGATAAGTTTCTTTACCAGTTCTTGCACTGCAGGTATTCTGGTAGAACCGCCTACGAAAATTACTTTATCGATTTTTGCTGAAGTAAGTTCAGCATCACGCAAGGCGTTCTTTACTGGCGTTTCCAGTCTCTTGAGAATATCAGCAATCAATTCTTCGAATTTAGCCCTGCTTAGTTCTTCTTTGATATGTTTTGGCCCATGCTGGTCGGCGGTTATGAAGGGAATGCTTATTTCCACTTTTGTCTTGCTGGACAATTCAATTTTTGCTTTTTCTGCCGCTTCTTTCAATCTCTGCATAGCAGTAGCATCATTGCGTAAATCAATGCCAGTAGAGCTTTTGAAGTTTTTAGCCAAGTGGTCGATTACCAGCTGATCTACGTCGTCTCCCCCGAGAAAATTATCTCCCGAGGTTGATTTTACTTCAAAGATTCCTCCGCCTAATTCCAAAATGGAAACGTCAAAGGTTCCTCCGCCAAAGTCAAAAACCAGAACGGTGTGATCTTTTCCTTGTTTATCTAAACCATACGCTAATGCTGCAGCAGTAGGTTCGTTGATGATACGAAGAACATTCAGTCCGGCAATTTCTCCAGCATTTTTAGTAGCTTGTCTTTGTGAGTCATTAAAATATGCTGGTACAGTAATAACGGCATTGCGCACAGTCTGACCAAGGTATGCTTCTGCATCGCGTTTAAGTTTTTGCAGAATCATAGCGGAGATCTGTTCAGGAGTATATTCCTTATCGTCGATGTCTACTTTTTCATCAGTGCCCATTTTACGTTTGATGGATCTGATGGTACGAGAAGGATCAATTATGGCCTGGTTTCTTGCTACTTGGCCGACAATAATTTCTTCATCTTTGATGTGTACTACGCTAGGGGTAGTCCGTGTTCCTTCTGCATTAGGAATGATGGTTGACTTTCCTCCTTCTAATACTGCTACTGCAGAAAAGGTTGTACCTAAATCAATCCCGATGGTGGGGCCTGAAACTTTGGTGTTTTTTTGTGTGTCTGTCATTTTAATTTCCTCCGAAATCAGTTATTTTTTTCTTTGTTTTTTTCATTATTTTTACTATCTGTATTTTTTGTAGCTGGGCCAGCGCTTATTTTTACTTTCGCATGTCGCAATACCCTGCCATGGATAGTAAAACCCTTCTGAAATTCCCCTATGATTTTATTTGCGGAAACTTCAGCTGGTGTCTTCATGAGTGCTTCATGGTAATATGGATCAAAATCTTTTCCCATGGTCTCTATGGGGAGAACATTATTCTGTTGTAATAACTGCATTAATTGGGCGTGTATTAATTCAATGCCTTGGACAAATTCAGTATTCTTTTGTTCTTTAGAAACTGCCTTTAACGCCAATTCCAAATTATCAAGCAAAGGTAAAACCTGTAATAAGATATCTCTCGCAGCCATTTTTTTAATTTCTTCAAGATAAGCTTGATTCTGCTTGCGATAATTTTCAAAGTTAGCTTGCGTTCTTTTAAGTAAATCGGTTAATTCTTCGATGCTTAATACTTTCTTCTTCTCTGAAACTTCTGCTTCTTGTGGGAGCTTGTCTTCTTCCTTTTTTTCCGTTTTTGATTTTGTTTCCATAGTTTGTTTAGAGTTTTCGAAGCTTTTTTTATAAGTTTTCGTTGACTTTAATTCAACGTAGTTGACCCAAAACAGAAATTATATATAAATTTTTCGGGTAAATAATGAAAGACCTATCTAACGCATAAATAATGCGGGTCTTTCAAACTTTAGTTGAGGCTAAACCATATGCGAAACTATTGTCCTCAACTAAAAGTTTAAAAATTATGCAACTATTTGGCACTTATGATAAAAAGAGTCACTGTAGTGAAAATCCGTCGCATACCGGAAGGAGATGTTAATGCTGACCTCCAATGGCTAGGTAATTCTCTGGGACTTTTCGGGTTGCGAGATAGAGATAGCAGCTGCTTTAGGATATTCATAACTTTAGTCAGAAAAAGCAATCATCCTCTTTCTTCTGATGAGATTGCAGAGCGATTAAAATTGAGCCGAGGAACCGTGGTGCATCATCTCATCAAGTTGATGGATTCGGGGATTGTGCTGCGAGAGAAAGAAGGATATCTCCTTAGGGAAGAAAGCCTTCTTCATCTCATTGAAGAATTAAAGAGAGATACTGAATCAGTTTTTACTGAACTTAAGGAAGTAGCTAAAGAAATAGATGAAAAGATTCACTGATTTCTTGCACCACTTGGCATTTATGAAATTATTACCCAGAAAAAGAACCCTGCCTTAAAACCACCCTACTCAGCCCGCTTAATATCTTTTCTCTTTCTTTCATATTCGCAGGATTTGCGTATCGGACAAATATTACATTTTGGATTGATGGGGACGCAGATAGTCTGTCCGTGTCCGACAAATAATCTGTTGACTTCAATCCACAAATCGCGCGGAACGAGTTTCTGCAATGCTTCTTCGGTCTTTTCCGGCACAGCAGTATTCACCCATCCTAGCCGGTTAGAAATCCGATGTACGTGAACGTCCACAGCGATAGCCGGCTTCTTGAAAGAATAGGCCAAAATACAATTCGCAGTTTTCCTGCCTACTCCCGGCAAGGAAATCAATTCTTCAAAAGTATCTGGAACTTTTCCGTTATATTTATCTAATACCATCTTACTCAACTTTTTAACATTTTGCGCTTTGACTTTGTAAAAACCAATCCCATACAGCCTTTTTTCTAATTCTTTGCGATCCATCTTCACAAAATCCTTCGGGTTAGGATATTTGGCGAACAATTGCTTGACGATAGGAATAGTGGTAGAATCTCTGGTCCGTGAACTGAGCAGGGTCATCACCAGCATCTGAAACGTAGTGTAATACCCTAACTCTTCCAACATAGTCAGAGGGTGGTCTTTTTTCAGAAGAGAAAATACTTTTTTCAAGTCAGAAGTAGAAATCATAATTCACGGACGTCCCCCATCACACAAACACTAACACGATTCCCAGCACAAACAAAGTGCTTCGCACACAAAAAGTCAAGACTCGCTGATAATGTCTTCTCCATCGTTCACGCTTGGCATCAGAGGATGCTTCCTGCGTTTCCACTGCATGTTCCATCATGGAACGAAGCAGATGAAATACTGCTGCCAATCCGATAAAAATCAGCATAGCTACAGCGATGTAATAAATCATCAACGGCAATACTACTCCCCTCATAAAATCTCCGATAAATAACTCTCTCAGTAAATAAAATGATTGGCTTACGCCGGCGAGAGTAAACATGCCTCCCATCAATCCTAAAATAAAAACTCCAATTGGAGAAAGAACATAACGAAGTACTTCCTTGATCTGCGCTCGCACTGAGCGAGGTATAACTATTTCTAAAGTTGTAAAAAAAGATTGTACTCCTGCCAAGCCAAACAACAATGCAGAAAAACCAATTATTTTATAGAATAAATAATGCAGTTGTGAATCGTAAAAGAAAGATAATAATCCCGCTCCAAACAAGAGATATGCTGTAAATATGCCCAACATATATAAGGCGCTGCTTTTGATGATTTCTTCTTTATCTTTAGTTGCGGAAAGAATAGCCAATAACACCAGAAGCAAGGCCAGCATTCCGGGAACAAACATATTTTGCAGGGCATGTCCGGTAACTAAGGAAAATGTTAAAGTTGAAAGCACATTCGGCGGCTGTCCCTGCCCTAAGATGCCGATTGCATTTTGTCCAGCTGACAATTCCGGACAGGATGGATCTTCGTTATTTTTTATCCGTTCTTCCACCAATGAAACAATGGTCTTTGAACCAATTAAATAACTGCCTGTAGAAAAAACAACCGGGATAGAACGAGAAGCTTTCTCTACGTTATATGCTTCAAAATACGCTTTTAGCATCTCAAAATTATTGAAATCGCGATAGACTTCATACCTCTTAATTTGCAGGCCAGGATATTTTGTCTGCAAGGCTAATAAAGAAGCACTGGCTTCATCACAGTCTTTACACTCTTTTCCATAAAAATAATACAAGCAGTCATTCTGCAGTTCACTTTCTCCAACTGCCATAACTGTAGGAAAAACTACCAGAATAGTCAAAATTAAACCTATTGTTAATTTTGTCGACATAATCACCATATGGTTACTAGGGAGAAGGATTTTATAAAGGTTTTTGTTAGTAGAATTTAAATAGTAGTTATTTCTTCAAATAATCATGGTTATGGAACTAACTGAAAAAAGCTTCCAAAAAGAAGTGCTTGAATCCAAGCTGCCAGTAATCGTAGACTTCTGGGCATCTTGGTGCGGGCCATGCCGAATGCTGGCTCCAGTATTTGAGGAAACCAGTAAAGAATATGCCGGAAAGTTAAAATTCGCCAAAATTTCTACCGAAAATTATCCGGATGCTGCTAGCAATAATATGGTTACGGGTATCCCTTGTCTAGTGCTTTTCAATAGCGGCGAAGAAGCAGGAAGAATTGTCGGCTTTATGCCTAAACCTCTTTTGAAACAAAAGATTGATGCTATCATGCATAAATTATAACACTTTATGGTATTTTTTTTTATTTGACTCCTTATAACACCTATGGGGTGTATCAGCTAAAACTATTTAAGCGCTGTGACTTATTATCTTTTTATGGGGGAAGGTCAAGGTATTATTGCCTGTTTCTACGATTGCGATCAAACATTAATACCAGATTACATGCAGGACCCGATGCTTCAGCATCTTGGGGTTAATCCAAAAGAATTCTGGGACAATAATAAAAAATTAAAGAAGGGGGCCTCTGCGGTAGATGTTGATATCAATTCTGAAAATTCTTACATGATTAATCTTATCCTTTACATTAAAGAAGGAAAACTTCCGCCGTTATCTAATGCAGATCTTATAAAATATGGTAAAGAATTGATTATTCCATACCCCGGCCTTCCTGAATTTTTCATAAGGACAAAAGAAGACGTTAAAAAATTATACGAACAGCATGGCATCAGCCTAGAACATTACGTTATCAGTACTGGTTTAAGAAAAATGATCCAAGGCAGTTCGTTAAATGCTCCCGGAGCGATAGACCAAATTTTCGCTTCAGAATTTCTTGAATATGGAGGAGTTATCAGCTTACCGGCAAGAAATGTCGGCTTCATTGAAAAAACCAGATATCTCTACGAAGTAAATAAAGGCACCAATATTGATACAACCATTGACGTTAACAAACGGATGCCTGCAGAAAAAAGACGTATACCATATAAAAATATGATTTATGTGGGCGACGGTTTCACAGATGTTCCCTGCATGACCATGCTCACTAAACTAGGCGGCCAAAGTATTGGTGTATATGATCCGCAGAAACCCCAAAGCCGAGAAGAAGTGCTGGAACTGCTTCAGGAACGGCGTATCTCCTGCATTGCAGAAGCAGATTATCGCAAAAACGGGGCTGCTTCAAACATAATTGAAGAATCTATAACCAGTATCGCCGAGAGAATAATCAAAAATAGAACCTAAATTGACGCTACTTTTTTATAGTACAAACATTCTCTATTCTTATGAAAATGATCGCCCAAGGCGCAGAAGCAAAATTGTACAAAGATAATGCTACCATAATTAAGGAACGTTTAGCAAAGGCTTACCGCCACCCTGAACTGGATCAATCCCTGCGCCAATTCCGCACCCGCAGAGAAGCCAAAGTCTTACAAAAGCTGGAAGATCTGCAATTTCCAGCTCCGCACTTACGAGAATTTTCTGACAAGAGAATGTCTATCGTGATGGACTTTGTTCCAGGTGATACCTTAAAAGAAGTTCTCCAACAGCACGCTGACCAAGCCGAACATCTGGGAAGAGAAATCGGGCAAAGAATTGCGCAGATGCATCAGGCAGATATTATCCATAGCGATTTAACTACTTCAAACATGATTCAACATGAGGAGACCAGGAAAGTAAATGTTATTGATTTTGGTTTATCTTTCTTTTCCGAAAAAACAGAAGACAAAGCGGTAGACTTATTTTTGCTGGATCGAGCTTTGGAAACAACTCACATTAATCTTTACCCGGAAATATTTGAACAGGTGCTGGAAGGATATCGGGAAGAAAATCCAGAAGCAAAAGAAATCCTAGAACGCCTGGAAATAGTTAAGAAGCGAGGAAGGAATAAGAAGAAGTAGATAATAAATTATATCCATTTCGTGGCAATCGTTCCTGGACCTCTTCTGCCGAGAATCGGGCCGTCATCATACAATAATCCTGCCTTGCTCATATTATCTCGAGCCATTCTTGCGCAGCTGTAAGTCGCCAGAATAGCAGAATTCTTCATCACCCTATATATCTCGGCAAAGAAATGCTCCTGCCACATCTCCGGAGCGGTCTTCGGAGAGAATGGATCAAAAAAGACTGCATCAAAATGATTCTCCGGAAGAGTCTTCACTGTTTCTCTGGCGTCTCCCATAAGCACTTTTACCGAAACCTTTCCTTCTGTGAAATTCAACGATTGCGGAGTTAATTTCTTGTATTTAACAAAAAAGGAAATGGGCGGATTTACTTCCTGAATAAGTGAGATGATATTGGTATCATATTCTAAACCAACCACTTCAATTTCACAACCGGGATTTTCTTCTAACGCCACACTTATGGCCATCGCAGAATTATACCCCATCCCAAAGCAGACATCCAGAATTTTTATTTTTCCAGTCTTGGCCAATTCTTTGATCTTACAAGGGATTGCATATTTCTTTAACGCTTCTTCTACTCCACCAGTATGGGAATGGTAACTTTCGCCAACTTCCTCATTCATGAAAGATTCGCTATTGTCCGCAGTGATGATTTTTTTTAACATGGTTTGATAGAAGCAAGTTCTTTTAAATATTTAACTTATATCTGATAAACTCCTTATCTTGGTTATAATTTCTCTGCTCTTCCTTTTCTTACCAACAAATCGGCAACTTCCGGAAAGATTTCCGTTTCTTCACCGACATCAAAAGGACCATATACTTTCATGTCTTTCCAGACAAAGCTGGGCATAGCGCGAGTGAAACGTACCTTAATCTTAGCTGGTTTTTGTTCGCTCGGGGCGGGAGTTTCAACCTTTCTGGCAATTTCATTATCTTCATTATCTTTAGTAGCTTCCTGCTCACTCTGCAGCAACATTTCTGCTTTAATCTGTTCTTTCCTCTGCTCTATGCTTAAATCAACGCGCTGCACCAAGCCGTTTACCGACGGCAATTCACCGCGGAATAAATTAAGCAACACTCCCCTGCGGAAATGATCTAAACTCTGCAGGATAAGAGTATAGAATTCCTTCTCTTCTCTCAGCATGGAACTGGTATCGATAATATCCGAACCGGTCCTGCTTTTGTTCATGGCAATATCTAATATTTTCTTCTCTCTTTTTTCATACAGCTCTTTCAGGATTCTTCTGATGCTCCGCAGCTCGTATTCCAGTTTTTCTTTCTCACCAGCAGCAAAAATATTCTCTCCTTCTTTTTTCATTTCCAGGAGCGTTTGTTTTTCCCGCAGATAACCGACTACATCAAAGAAAAAAGCCTGATCTAATTTCTGTAAATCTTCTTTCTTCTTCTCATTGCGAAGCATATCGTACAACGTTTCGAGAGTTATCTTTATATTGTCCATTGCTGAAGGTGCTACATACGATTCAACTACTGCCACATCTGCCCCCATATGAGTTGAGAGTTTCGGTTCTTTTAAAACTTTGTCGAAAATTTAAGATATAGTTAGATTCACCACTAATCGATTACTATCGGAAGATAAATTTATAAAACCGGCGCTGTAAAAAGAGATATGGCCAAACTTCATTACGGCACTTTATCCTTTCAGGATCAGGAAGAACACCTGCAAGTTACTTTGCTTAGAATATTCTCTACAAAAATACCTCAAGAAGAAGTAAAAAAGATAGCCGGATACTCGCTTCCTGATGCGCATACGATTGAATTCAAAAAGATAGATCAGGAAAAAGCAGAAACAAAATTTTCCTTTCTCCTCGCAAAATATTTTGACCACCTGAAAAATAAATTGACTGGCAATCCTGTTACTTACATTCATAAATATTCCGGCATCCCTTTAATCGGTAATGTTGCTTTCGGTATTGTCTACAGAAATTCTTCTATTATTGAAATCAAACCGATGACTTCCTGTAACTTGGATTGCATCTATTGTTCTATCTCTGAAGGCCTATCCAGCAAGAAACACGATTTTGTAGTAGAAAAAGACTATCTGGTAGAAGAACTGCAAAAATTGATTGACTTTGCCGCTGAACCGGTTGAAGTGCACATCAGTGTGCAGGGAGAACCATTCCTATATGCCGATCTGGAAAATTTATTTTCTGATTTGCAGCAAATGGACTATGTGCATACTATTTCTATCGATACCAATGGCACTCTTCTGAATAAAGAGATGATTGATCGGCTCGCCAAATATGACAAATTGCAGTTAAACCTTTCCCTCGATGCTATTGACGAAGAAAAAGCAAAAATTATTGCCGGAACTAAATCCTATAATGTCAAGCAGGTCAAGGACGTCATCGCCTATGCATCAAAAAAGCTGAAAGTGATTGTTGCTCCAGTCTTAATTCGCGGATACAATGAAGAGGAAATGGAAAAAATAATCCAATTCATTAAATCATTGGAAGTAAAACCAATCTTAGGGATACAAAACTTTCTCAAATACAAGACCGGAAGAATTCCAGCAGAAGAAATGCCTTGGGAAAAATTTTATGCTTTGCTCGAAGCATGGGAAAAAAAGTATGATCTAAAACTGAAATTGAATAAAAGTGATTTCAACATCAGAAAGACTAAGGAACTGCCCAAACCATTCAAGGAAGATGATATCATTTCGGCTACTTTAAAGTGTCCGGACCGGTTCTCCGGTTCTTCCATCGGCGTCGCTAAGGGAAGGAATATTTCCCTCCCAGGATGCCCGTATAAGGAAGGAAAAATTGTAAAAATAAAAATTGTCCGGGACAAGCACAACGTCTTTGTTGGGAAATTTCTTAAATAAAATTTCTTTAGATTCATACTTATTTCTATTCATACTTCTTCCGATTCAGGTATCTCCAAGCAGCATAGAATCCGATAATACCCAGCAATATTCCCACTAACAGCCAACCGGCAATAGCTGAGAATGCTCCGCCCATACCTACAGCTGCTCCAGTCAATGCCGGAGGAACGAGATTAAGTTTTCTTGCTTCTTCTTCCGTAACCAGATCGGTGTGGAAGGTAAATTTCTTTTCATCCATCCGTACTAAACTCCAGAAATACACGGTCATTTCAAAAGTATATTCTCCCGGTCCTTTGTCTTTAGCATCAAGATAATCAGAAACTCTCTGCATCATTTCAGCTTCAAGGTCTACTGACCTAGTCCTGAAAGAGTCGATTTTATTTCCTCCTTTGAGAACATTTACCTCGACATAGACGTTGCGTATCTGCTGGTTCCATTTGTTAAGGAGGTCTAAAGTATATTGATTTACTTTGTTGGCAATAAGATATTTATCAAAATAAGTGATTTCTACTTCAGGTTTTCCGATAAGCAAGGTTTTGAATAATTCCAAGGTTTGGTCATCATATTTAGTCACCGCAGAAACTTCATACTGTCCGGCGTTGTTAAAATTGTCTTTTTTAATGGTAGCAGTAAGCAGCTTTGTTTCTTTTGTTTTAAGGCTGGCAGCCGGAGTTTCTAATTCGTGTTCTTTTTGTTCTTTATCGTTGACATAAAATATAGTCTGCACTTCCCTGATATCTTTCTTCCCTAAATTTTTCACTTCTGCTACTAATTCAACTTCATTCCCTTTTTCGTGGAAGTTGATAGATCCTTCGATATACAGATCAGGGTAAGGGCCGACGAAAGTTATTTTATGTTTCAAAAGAAGTTTTGAAGAGACCACATTAGCCTGTGAGCTTTCAAATCTTTCTTCAATCACTATATTAGCAATAGCTGTTCCTGGGGGAACTTCCTCTTTTTTGAATTTGATTTCAAATCCAACTTCCTTAGCATCATCTTCCGGGCGGAAGGTTATTTTCTTTTCATCAGTCTTTAGTTTAACAAAATCAGCCATCTCCCCGTCAACATAGACGTCAACAGTAAATTCTCGATGATCGTTGTTGACCACCCACAGCTTGCCGTCAACTTTAATATTGTTTTCATCGTAATCATCAACGGCGATATTGGTTCTTGCCGGCCTAATTCCGATGGCCGCAGCTAGCTGAATGATCAGTAAAAGGGCCAAGATCCAGATGATTATTTTATTTTTCATTTTTTTTATCCAGTTATAGTGAAAGTTACTGTAGATGATTTGCTTCCCGCTGATTCATTTAATGGAACCGAAACATTGAGGTCGGTTATAAAGTCATTGCTGATGCTGTGCCAGTCTAAATTAGCCACATGGAACGTATTACTGGTTGTATTCATCTGCGTCCAATCGATTGAGGAAAGGCTGGTGTTGAAGGCGCTACTTTCATTTTCCCTGATCTTGAATAAGTAAAATGTCGAGGGCATGGACACGGCATCGAAAAACTTAGTTGCAGTAACGGTAATGTTAGCGATGATGTTACCTACATTTTCTGCTCTGAATGGTGAAGCATTGTTAGGCGTACTGACATTTGCGCCATTGTTGAGAGTTCCAAAGGCTACTGAATCAGCAGTTACATTAATCGAAAGGTAAGACTGAACTGTGAAGTTCTTAATGGTGGAGTTAACACCGTATGCCGTCTGGTCGTAGGCAAAGACCCGCCAGAAGTAAGTTGTATCTACATTTAATTCAGTGCTGATAGTGTAAGTAGTATTGTCATTAGTAGTATTGAGAATACCGCTGACATTAACTTCTGGATTGCTGAAGTCGGCATTATTGTCTATCTCTAACCTGTAGCTGATGTTTGGATCGTTGTCGATATCAACAGAATTATTCCAGATGAAAGTAGGTGTTCTGGAAGTAGTGGTATTTCCGTCCCCTGGTGAAACTAGTACTGGTGCTGGCGGAGGATTGTTGCCGGTAATGAGCACTCCATTCGATTCCAACATCTGTCCATCATCATAACCATCGTTAGGAGTGATTTCCACTGACCAATTCTGCCCGACAGTAGTTTCTTGCGCAACGATCAAATCCGTGCGGTTGTTGTATAAGGCAACTACTTGTTCAGTCGATAAAG
>CAYRMP010000011.1:0-16372 GCA_964425545.1 uncultured Methanosarcinales archaeon
CAAAGACACTTGCGTTAAAGGTCTGGTTGCTGGAGCGGATGCTGAAATTACTGTTATCAACGGGATTGTTAAGGAAATTTCTAGTGACATTAGGGCGAGTATAATCGACCGTAAAATTAATCACAAAGGTATCATTAACATTATTTATCGTATCATTAGCTACTATTCTTACTCCTTGCTTTTCTTCGGCCAGAGTTGAGATGTTATAACTTACTGACCATTCTCCAGATTGATTAGTAGCAGTTATGTTAAAATCCGTTCCTGTACCATTATCAAAAGTAAAATACACCGCATCAACGGCAGTAGCATCAAATACACTAACATTAAAAGTCTGATTACTGGAGCGGATACTGAAGTTGCTGTTGTAATTTGGAGAACGAAGAGTGATATTAGGCGTGGTGGTATCTGGCAGAATTAAAGTAATACTGGTACTATTTGTTTGAGTTATATTTAGAGTAGTAGAATTATCACCATAGCCAGTTAAAGAACCATTCACAGAGTGAGGAGTATGATATATGGTAGTTGTCCTGTTTTTGAAAAATTCTGTGAGTGTTACTCTATCAATTGCCCCATTCGCTGCCGTCAACTGAGAATCTACCGAGACACTACTAATATTATAAGTAGTTACATTAGCATTCTCTAAAGACCCATCTCCTTGATGCGTGACATTCACATCAAGATACCATTGGACTGTTACTGAACCAGCCGCTCCAGTGCTAAAACCTATCTCCTTATCAAAAGAGACATTAGTTATGGTCGCAGTACCATTCGTTACCTGTATATTATTTGAAGGAGTGCCTGTCGTGCTTATTGAGCCGTTGACAATAGTGTTATTTATGCCTAATCTCAAAAAAATCCCATCAGAACCAGTGGTATTAGTAATTATCCTATTTGATATCATCAAGGTATGATTTGAGTCGGAATCAATTTGTATTCCTGGAGAAGAACTGCCAGTCATATTAATTAAATTATCTTGCAGAATATGATAGTTCGCTCTGCTAGTGGAAACCCCTCTTGCGTTACTTGCTATGGCAGTAATAGTATTGGATAAAATAAGATAGGATGATGTAGTAGTTTCCAAACTTATACCAAAAGAGTTCGAAGCTGAGGTTGTTATTGTGTTTAAAGTAATATTTTGTTCGCCGGTTCCATCAGTCGCACGTATACCATGAGCACTGCTGCCGCCAAGAGTAGTGATGTTATTTGAGAGAATCGTATTGCCTCCTCCCGCAGAGGAAAATAAGATTCCCGTAGCTGTCGATCCAGAAGTACGGATGTTATTTGATTGTATGGTATTATTAGCTGATGTACTTATAAAAATTATTCCAGAAGACGTAGAGCTATAAGTAGTGAGATTATTGGAATAAATGGAATTATTATCTCCATTGTTAAGCCTTATTGCCATAGTCGTCAGTCCTGTCGTCGTGATATTGTTGGATATAATGGAATTATGGTTACTTGACTGAACTTCTAATCCAAAAGAAGAGCTGCCCGGCATTATTATGACATTATTGCTAATATTAACATAACTACCAAGCACCATATCAATCCCAAAACTGTTGCTGACATTAGCCACAAGAATACTATTATTCCAGATGATTGAATTCGTCATCCCGGAGAATAGGGCGCCTTCGGTAAAATTATTAATGCCACCAAAATTAATGATGGAGAGGTTATCATATCCACCACTGTTATCTATACCAAACCCCGTACCATTGCTAGTAATATTAAACCCTGCTCCGTCAAGAGTAATATGTGATGCCCCAATAGTAAAACAGGTGCTTGTAGCGACAATGTTCTGGTTTAATACATACGTTTCACCTGCTGTTGAAAGTGTTCCGCAGCCAGTTTGCGTGGTAGGATCAATCCAAACAGGATAGATAAAGCTAGACATGTTGGTTTCATTAACAATAAGATCAATGAAATAATTAATCCCCGCTTGGCGGACATCATAATAGACAGCAGGATTTCTTGGCAGTGGCTGGCTTGTATTTGATTCATTCACAGAACTATCCCACGCGAAAGGAGCATCAATTGTAAAGAGTTGATCGCCAGTGACTTCATCAAAAAAGTTAATAGAACCAACTCCCGTTTTAATATAGTTTACGCCTTCAAATTGGATTTTGAAAGTAAAGTTCCGCATGGAAGATGCATTTGCAATAAATATATTTTTTACCAGCCGATGTGGATGTACAGTATAAGTAATATTAACGCCTGAAAATACTTCAGGATAGGTTATTCTATTTCCCTCAACTATCGCGTTTGTATTTTCAGCATCCTGCAGTTGATAATTAATGCTGCGCGTATTCCCCCGATATTGTAATTGAAATTGTATTGCTTGATTTGATACAAGAGTGTCGCGAAAGTAGAACTGCAAATCAGTAAGATTCACTCCATAAGTCCAAGGGTTAGGGATATTGCTTGAGGAAATGGTGGTATTTTCTGCTCCACCGAAAACTGTGATGGTCGCTTTTTCCGACACGGAACTTATTGCTTTAGAACGAGAAATATCAGCTGTATATTTATCTACATCTACCTTAGCTGATGAAGGCAGCTGCTCTTTTACAGAAGCTACAGGTACTTCAGAAATGTCTTCAGCACCAGCATTTATTTCCGTTGAATTATTTGCAGATGCCCCATAATTAGTTTCTGGAATCTGTACACCAATGGCTGCACCAGTTAAACCTTGCTGAGAGGAATCATCCCTGAAAATTGAAAGACCGAGAATAACGAAGAGGGTAAAAAGTATCAAGAGATGATACAGAATTTTTGCTTCTTTATTCACCTTCATGGCTTCCACCAGATCCAAGTTCCTTTGCCTGAACCAACCTGCTTTCCTTTGATTATCCCTTCTCCACGGAGAAGATTTAGTCTATACAGAATTTTGATACGCGTATGTCCAGCTAATGATTCCTCAATCTCCCGAGTTTCCAACGGTTCTTGAGCCTGCTGGATAATGCGAAGAATCTTTGTACGCAGTACATCAACCTCTTTTAACATATTTATCTACATATAGGAAACAAAAGTTGCTTTTAAAGCTATCGGTAAATTCAGGGGTACATTCACCGATAAATAAAAATAATATTGCTCTTTTTTGCTAAAATGGAAAAACTAGGATCACAATCTCATCAGCACGCTTTCCCTGCTCAGAATATCTTCTGCCATCAAAGCATCATTGAGATTAATGACACCCTTGGCAAACTTCTCTTGGTCGTCAAACCCTACTCTGGGACAAGCTGTGTTCACCCAAACTTCTATGAAATTGAAATTTTCCAATTGATCATAAGAAACCACGTTGTCAACGAAATAGTAAAATTTCTTGTCGGCATACCTCTTCTCTAACACTAAAGAAGGCCTAAACTGTTCCTGGCCGGGCTTTATAGTAATAATTACTCCGATGTTTTCCGCAGTCAAGAATTTCATGAGCGAAGCACGATGCCTCAGCAGAATTTTCTTGATGTCTTTGGCGTCCAGCAGCGACAGTTTCTTAGCCAAAGGATCATTACAGACAATCTCTTTCATCTCATGCAGATCTTTTTGCGCATAAACCAAGGCTAACGGATGAAACTTTCCGTCTCCAACATACAGATAACAATCGCTTGCCTTCACTTCATCTCTGGACAGATTCAGAGAATTATGATAACTATCACAACCTAGCAGTTGCCCCCTGACGTTAGTTCTATCTGCGTGAGAGGCGATAACTTCAATTTCATTCTGCCGCAGCTGCTCCCGCACTTTATCGAGATTATTCACAAACTGCACAGAAGCGTATAAAGCAACAGTTTTGTATTTTTTCTTTTTCAGATAAGCAAGAGTTTCTTTAGCTAGTTCAATTGAACCAGAGTAAGGCGCGTCTAAGAAGAGGAGGTCCATTTTACCATCCCACCTTCTTGTTAAATTTATTATGACCCCAGCTGATCAGAAGGTCTACGCCTAAGCAATTCAAACCCAAAGGAATATCACAAGCACCAAAATTGCTCCCCAGCCAAATCAACACTCTTGCACCAGTTTCGTCTTCAATCATGTCTGTAATGTCTTTAGCATATGGTTTCATACCGTCCGGTAGCTGAACACATACTGTTTTCGCCTTGCTGCCTTTAATCTTAGCGATAACTTTTTCAACTTCAGGATCATATAATCTCATACTCATAACTAATCTTTTAGGGGTTTATTTTATATACTTTACTGCGTATAATTCAAAAAATGAACCTCACAGATAATTTCAGAGATTACCGCAGCAAAAAGCTGGAAAAGATAGCTAAAGCAGTCGCTAATATTGGTATCAAAGCTAACCACATAACTGCTTTATCGTTGATTACTGGAATTCTTGGAGTCTATTACCTCTTCAACAACTATTATTTATTTGTTCTCTTCGCTCTGCTTCATCTTATATTTGATGGACTGGACGGAGTTGTAGCCAGAGTTACCGCACCAACAATCGGCGGGAAGTATTTTGATCTGATCTCCGATAGCACGGTCACCTTCTTAGCCTTAGCCAAAACTGGGTTCTACCTTCAGGACTTCTACACTTACATCGCAGCAGGATTATTTTTACTAACGCTGGCCATCCATCTCGCTTCAAGAATGCAGATACCAATGTTATTTATGAGAACTTCTACCATCGTAATATTATTAATAGCAACTAATTCTTTATTTCCATTCACGAAAATGCTTCTTACCGCAGGATACCTTGTTGCAGGAGGAGTTTCATTGTATTCCTTATCGAGGCAGCTGCAATGGTATATAACTAAAAAATAAGCGCATTTATTTAAATCAAGTTCTTTTTTAACCATTCATGCCAGCGTGGCACAATCCGGTACTGCGTCAGTCATTATGGACGAATCTCGAACTGGATAAAAGAGCTAACTGATTCCGTAAGGAATTCCCGGTTCAAAAGCAAGTGTCACGCCACTTGAGAGGCGGAGCGACTGCGCTCATTGCATTCGCTTAGCCACTTAAAACTAATCGTGACAACTGATGAAAGTCCGGGCGCTGGCGGTTTTCCCCATTTATTCACGTATTTGCTTATTGTAGACAAATGTTTGAAAAAGACAAAATTAATTAAGGTATTGATAATAAACTTCAAAGAACTTCCGATATGTTTCTTTTGCTTTTTCTATTCCAAACCTAATAAGAGGGATATAACGACCGGCATCTGCCAGTTGTAAAGCTTTAATATATTTATTACGATGGCTGTTTCTGATAATGATTGGATAATAACCTTTTTTAATCAAGATATAATTCAATAGCATTCTTCCCACTCTTCCATTTCCATCTGCAAAGGGGTGAATTTGTTCAAATTTATGATGAAACTTAAATGCTAATTCTAAAGGATAGATTTTGGATTCATTTTCTCGATACCATCTCAACAGATTCTTCATCTCTTGAGAGACATTTTCTGGAGCAGTCAAAGTAATATTCCTACCTAAGAGGATATTTGGCAATTTCTTATAACCCGCACGTTCATCAACATTCTTCATAATCTTCTGGTGCAGTTTAATAGTAAAATCTTCTGTTATTTCTTTTTTTGAGTTAAATAATTTTGAAAAAACCTCGTAAGAATTTTTAGCATCGTAAACTTCCCTTAAATCAGCAGAGGCAATTATTTTATCTTCAAAAACAATCTCAGAAAAGTTCTTAAGAGTAAGAGAATTACCTTCTAACGCATTTGATTCAAAAACAAAATTAGCGACAAATCTTTTTTTTACATCTTCCCAATCTTTTTTATGCAAGGATCTTCTAATTTCTTTATACTTTAGATTCATTTCCTCAATCTTTTTTACTTCCTCGATGGTTAGCGGATATTCTAAAGAAGAATATTTCTTTTTAGCTTCGGCTACGAGAAGGGAAACAATTTTTTCATCAATCTCCAAAGCAAATTTTTTCTTTTCTTTCTCAATTTTTTCGGGAGAGATAGCTGATTTTTCCCCTAAAAATGTACTGATTTTATGTATTTTCTTTCCAATTCGGATAGATTTATCTAAATAAAGATATATATTTCCCTTTGATTTTCTTTCCTGCACGAAGACCATGCTCCGAGTTATACCTACATCTATTTAAATCTTTCTATTAGCGTAGGTATAACTCCTAACTAGAACCAAATCTCGAAGGTAAATTCGGGGTGAAGAAAGGTCAATTTATTCTCTTCTTGTCTTAACTCACTGCCTGATCAAAATCAATGGCATACAATCTGATCTTTCCATCGTGAAATTCAATGCAGAAATTATTATCGTGAAGATGTCCGTGTCTGATATTTAGTTCATTTAATCCTTCTTCTATTTTCTCCCGCATTAATCGTAATTTTTTATTAGTTTCATATTCATCAGAGAGCATAAAATTCTTCAAAGTAGGGCCTAAGACTTTAGTGGACACTCTCCATAATCCTTCTTTTGTTTTGAAGGCGCGTAGTTTTCCTCCTATTTTTAGAATTGGTTCGATAGGTACATAATCAAAACCTAACCGCTTTTGATGCAAAACTAAAAGTGCTTAACTCCGGATAATTTGATTATGTCTTCGGCGCAAGCAAGGGTTATGACAGCAAGCAGGCAGATATCTTTTTCAGTCAATACTACAAAAAAAACGAAAGAAAGGATTTGGCACTAAAATCATCTTTAATGAAGATGTTAAAGAAAACGAAAAAAGAACCGCTATCTTCCGCGAGAAGCCTAACGAAATACGTTTCCTTCTTCAAGACACATTCACAGAAATCAACCTCTACAAGAACACAGTATTATTGATTCTGCTTTTAAAAAAGCCAATCGTTATCAAGGTAAAGAATAAAGACGCTGCAGATTCATTTAAGAAATTCTTTGATACCATGTGGAAAATGGCTGCAAATTAAAGTAATGTTTTTATAGTCATTTTTCTTTATATACAAAATGCCACAGAATTCAGATAACCCCGCTCAAACCTTAGAAGAAGTTTATAGAATTGCCGGGCCTAGTCTCAGTAAAGTTTTAGATGCGTACTGTCCGAAAGATAAAGATCTGCTGGTACAATGGTTTTATGATTCTAATAACAAAGGACTTGGCAAAAGCCCAGCTGATTTCTGCAAAGAAGAAGGCAGTTACAAATTAGAATGTATCTTGATGGATTTAGCTACGGGTAATATTGGCCTATAAACTTTCTCAGGATCTAGTTTCTCTGATCTTCAACAAATACCCGAGATTATTTGCTAATAGATGCAAGATCGGACTTAATACTATCAACACTAAAACTGTTTCTGCTGGGGGCACATAAAAGATAAATCCTGCCGCTATCCCGCCGATTACAAAATCTAGCTGATCCCATCCCCACCACGGCTGGCCGGGCTTAATGTCTTGCTTTCGTTTATAGTAGCTCTTTACTAAATCACCTAGAATTACTCCGGCTCCCTGCAAAAAACCAAACCACAGAGGAAAATCATCATAATCAATCAAAGCCCATTTTTGAAATCCTTGCGCATACAACACTTGCTGCAGCCAGAAGATTAACCCGCCGACTAGAACTGCTGCAAATAACCCCCTCCAGGTTTTATGGCTGCCAAATAACTTCTCATGAATCGGCTTCCCCCCGTAAGGAATCCAGCGCAATAATACCGGAGCCATATTTGCAAAATACCCCGGCAGGAAAAAGTAGAGGCTTTCAATAATCATGGTAAAAAGAAATGATTTGGGTATTTAAAAATAGTGGAAAAAGTAGCATTTAGTAACTTAAAATCATTAAGAAACACTATCCCCGCACAAATCTACGAGAAGAAAGTTTATAAAGAAACGGTCTATTTTTAGTTTTAATACATATATGAGTAATTATATGTTATATAGGAGGAAATAAACAATGGACAGATTTAACCGCAACGGCGGCGGATTCCAAAGAAACAACAACTTTGGCCCACGCGAAATGCATAAAGCAAACTGTTCTGAATGTAAGCAAGAATGCGAAGTACCATTCAAGCCTACTGAAGGAAAGCCAGTTTTTTGCAGAGAATGTTACAAGAAAAGAAAAAGTTACTAATTTTTCTAATCCAGGTATACATCTAAATTTTAATTCTTTTTTTTATTTTTGATATGTTTTTTGTAGAAATCTTTCTATTCTAAAATAACCTTTAGCCTATCTTCTTTAGCAATATTTTTAATAAGGGAAGTATTCGTTAAAAGAGTATGGAAATAGAATTTGATTTAAACAAATCTGTGGAAGAAAATGCTTCTAAGTATTTTGAAGAATCAAAAAAAGCCAAAAGAAAGCTGGAAGGAGCAAAAAAGGCCCTGGCAGATACTAAAAAGAAATTAGACTTATTGCTAAAACAAGAATCAAAATTCCTGGAAGAGCAAGCGGAAAAACAGGTTAAAAAGGAAAAAAAACGGGAATGGTATGAAAAATTCCACTGGTTTATTTCTTCTGAAGGATTTCTCTGCCTTGGCGGAAAGGACGCTACTTCCAACGAATTAGTGATCAAAAAACATACTGACAAGAATGATCTGGTACTACACACTGACATGGCTGGATCACCTTTCTTTGTCATCAAGAATGGCCAAGAAGCAGGAGAACAAACGGTTAAAGAAGCCGCGCAAGCTGTTGCTGTTTATTCCCGAGCCTGGAAATTATGGCATACTTCTGCTGATGTATTTTATGTCAAGCCGGAACAAGTCACCAAGGAAGCCAAGCCCGGAGAATATGTTCCAAAAGGCAGTTTTATGGTTTATGGAAAAACACAATATCTTCATCCTAAATTAGAATATGCTATCGGATTAATCGGAGAAGAGATCATTGGCGGGCCAAAATCAGCAGTAGAAAAACAGACTAAGAATCTGGTCTTGGTCATTCCGGGAAAAGAAAACAAAGGCGCTCTCGCCAAGAAAATCAAACATCAGCTGAAAGGCGGAGACTTGGATGACATCGCTAAGTTCCTTCCTGCCGGCGGAGCAGAGATTAAGAAATAAAAATGGCTCTTGAATACAAATTATGGAAAGTAACCATAAGATATGATGCTCATCATATTGATGGTGTAGACGAGATTAAGTCTTCTTATCAAATAGTGGGAGCAGATGTAATGGAAGCATTGCAAAAGGCCCGAGAGTTATTTTCCGCAAAAGAATGGAAAGGAAAAGAACTGGTAAGAGATGGCAAGTACGAATGCAAGGGTGTTACGCTTGATAATTATATGGAAGAAATTAAGGAATTACAATCACCTATTCCTCTTCCAAGATTAAGCGGACCTGATGCAGATAAATTCCAATTAAAACCGAGATTATCAAAGAACAGTAGAAACATCGAATACATCGTTGAAGAAAAAAAGGACTAATTTTCTCTAAAGCTGTAGACAAAGTTCAAAAAACTAGTGATAATCATCTTGGCCGTTCGCCTCGTGCCAACCTCGCAGTGATTTAGTAGTTACCTTTTTCTCTTTATCAAAAGGTTGCACCAATAATTTCGTGCCAGCAAAGGCAGTTCTTAGCTCACCCCTTGGCCTAGACGATGATTATCACTAAGAAAAATGACTCTATAAAGTTGTAAATAACTTTTTAAAGAACCACCTGTTTTATTATCTTAAGCCCCTGTAGTCTAGCCTGGATGTTTAAAACAAGGCAAATAGGACGCGAGCTTGCGGTATATTATGCAGACAGCTTGAAGCCGGAGTTCAAATGCCTGTTACACTAGGCGAACGTTGTCAAGTGGGATATTCTTACGAAATCCCACGAGCAGCCTTACAGTGTAGCGGTTCGAAAGTCTCCGCAGGGGCGCTTATTTTATCATAACATTCTAACCACTAGTTTCCATAACTAAAAACTATTTAAATCGGTGCTTTCCCAAATTCAATACCAAAAAGATGGTCAGAAGGATTGTTTTCCTTTCGAGTGAAAACAAATCTTTATGTAGTCAAGTAGTTTACCACGATTATAAAAAGGGGGCGGCAGTACTTAGTTTTATTGCTCGCATTAACGAAGACGGAAGAAGAAGCGTAGGGGCATCTATTTTCTGTCAGATTGAAAAAAGGTGATTGAAATGGAACATAAGAGCATATTAGCTGAACAGAAAGGTCTTCAGATAAAAAGATACTTTACCAAAGAAGGCGGAAGTCCATTTGAGATGTGCGATTATGAAAAAAGGACTTCTATCATCCGCAATCCCGACGGTTCTTTGGTGTTCCAAATGAATGATATTGAAGTTCCTTCTTTTTGGACGCAAGTTGCAACCGATATCCTGGCGCAAAAATATTTCCGTAAAGCCGGTGTCCCGCTCCGCAATGAAGACGGAGAATTATTATTAGATGAAAATGGAAAAATAATTACCGGCAGCGAAACTAGCATCAAACAAGTAGCGCACCGCATTGCCGGCTGCTGGAAACATTGGGGCGAACGATATGGTTATTTTAATTCTACCCGCGATGCTGCTATTTTCTATGAAGAGATGGTATTTATGATTATCCATCAATTTGCTGCTCCTAACAGTCCGCAATGGTTTACCACTGGATTAAATTGGGCTTATGGATTGACCGGGCCGGCACAAGGACACAGTTATGTTGATCCCATCACTAAAAAGATGGAATATTCCAAGGACGCATATACCCGATCACAAGCGCATGCCTGTTTTATCCAATACATTAACGACGATTTAGTGCGTGAGGGAGGGATATTCAGTTTACTTACCCGAGAAGCGCGCATTTTCAAATATGGAAGCGGTACTGGAAGTAATTTCTCTAACCTTAGAGGAAAAAAAGAAAGACTTTCTGGCGGGGGACAGAGTTCTGGTTTAATGAGTTTCTTAAAAATATTTGATGTGGCTGCCGGCAGTGTTAAATCAGGCGGCACTACACGAAGAGCTGCAAAAATGGTCTGTTTAGATTTAGATCATCCGGAGATTGAAGATTTTATCTGGTGGAAAGTCCGAGAAGAAGAAAAAGTTGCCGGTTTAGTTACCGGAAGTAAAATCCTTAACCACCAATTATCAAAATTAATCAAGTTAGCAAAAAATAAAGAAAATGCTTTGCAGGATAAAGAAGTACAGCAAGCATTACAGGAAGCAGCAGGGAACAATATCCCGGTAAATTATCTTGTCCGCGCTTTAGATTTAGCTAAGCAGGGATACGAGTTGCCGTTACAGGAATTTGATACCCATTATGAATCAGAAGCATACTTAACAGTTTCTGGACAAAACAGTAACAATTCTGTACGCATACCTAATGCTTTTTTTGAAGCGTTAGACAAAAAAGGAACGTGGGAACTTAAAGGGCGTATTAACAAAGAAGCCATGAAAAGTATTCCTGCAGAAAAACTATGGGATGACATTGGCTATTGTGCTTGGGCTTCTGCTGATCCGGGGATGCAATATGACACTACCATTAACGAATGGCATACTTGCCCGGCCGGCGGAAGGATTAATGCCAGCAATCCTTGCGGTGAATACAATTTTTTAGATGACACTGCCTGTAATTTAGCGTCTATCAACCTGATTAAATTTTATGATGAAGAGAAAGAAGAGTTTGATGTTGCTGGTTACCGGCATACGGTACGTTTATGGACTATCGCCTTGGAGATTTCCGTGCTCATGGCTCATTTCCCGTCAGAAGAAATTGCCCGCAAGAGTTTTGAATACCGCACTATCGGATTGGGTTTTGCTAACATCGGCACGTTGTTAATGTTACAGAGTATTCCTTACGACAGCGATAAAGCGCGAGCTATCGCCGGAGCCATGGCCGCAATTATGACTGGAGATAGTTATGCTGCTTCCGCAGAATTGGCTTCAGTTCTTGGACCGTTTGAACGTTATCCGGAAAATAAAGAATCCATGCTGCGCGTGATTAGAAATCACCAGCGAGCAGCGTACGATTTAGAAGACTATGAAGGATTAAGAATTAAGCCGCAAGGAATTAATCAAAAACTCTGTCCCAGCGCATTATTAGATGCGGCACATGATTCATGGGATAAAGCTTTGGACTGGGGAAACCAATTTGGTTACCGGAATGCGCAAGCTACGGTTTTGGCTCCGACCGGCTGTTTAGTGGGTGGTTCACTGGTTGCAACAGAAAGAGGACTAGTACGTTTACGAAGTTTGGGCAATGTCAAGGGAAATCAATGGCAAGAAGCTTCATTTAAAGTTCTTACAGACGAAGGCCCTCGAACCGCGACAAAATTCTATATCAATGGACCAGCGCAGACTAGAAGAATTATCACAACTGCAGGATATGAAATCCAGGGAACGCCTAACCACAGAATAAAAGTTTTGACTGAAGAGGGAATTCTCGAGTGGAAAACATTAGGAGAGCTTAAACCAGAAGATAAGGTGCCTTTGTCCATGAATATGGTATTTGGAAATCCACAAATTGTCCTTTTACCGCCATTGCCAGAAATGCACTGGAATGCAGATTATGAAACAGAAGTCCCGGCGGAAATGAATCCACTGTTAGCAGAGTTAGTTGGTTATTTCATGGGCGATGGAAGTCTGCATAGCAAGGGTCTTCGCTTTTGTGTAACCAACGGGGATGATGATGTTGTGGAAAGAATTTCCAGTATTGTAAAAGAATTATTCCATTTAGAATGTAAAGTAACTCCCCAGGAAGGATACATGGAAGTGGCCGTACATTCAGTTCCATTAACTATATGGTGGGAAGCAACAGGATTTGCAAAAATTAAGCCATCACCCCAGCATAGTGGGAAAGGATATCAACCATATCTTCCGGATGCAATATTGTACTCCAATAACAAAGAAGTCTATACTGCTTTTCTCCGAGGTCTGTTTGAAGCGGATGGTACAGTAACAAACGGTAGCCCTACCTGGACTAGCGCAAGTAAAGAATTTAGCCTAGAAGTGAAATCTTTACTGCTGGCATTAGGTTTTCCAAGTACTACTAAGATAGATATTTCTGGTTGGGGACAGTCAGAAGTTTATTGTCTCCGTATACGGAATTTATCTTATAACGACAAATTCAGAAGAGAAATAGGTTTCATGAGCAGCAGAAAGATGAGTAAGATAGTGCTCTCTACTACTTTCCAAGGAACTAAGAAAGATCTGGTTTATATCCCTGCTGAAATAGGAGAACAGTTAATACATGCTGCTGGACAAAATCAGAATGCAGTAGCTCTTTCCTTACAAAGACACCAGGCAGTCACTAGAAGAGTTGCAGAAGTACTGTATCAAAGAACACAGAACCCACAATTGTTGCAAGCACTCCAGTTTTTCTACGATACTATCGAGAGTAATGAAGACGGCGGAATACAAAGCACTTACGACTTATCCGTTCCAGAGAATGTAACTTACTTAGCTAGCGGTTTCATAAGCCACAACACCATCGGTTTAGTCATGGATTGTGATACTACCGGAGTAGAACCAGATTATGCTTTAGTGAAATACAAAAAGTTAGCTGGCGGCGGATATTTCAAAATTGTCAATCAATCTGTTCCCAAAGCTTTGTACAAATTAGGTTATACTCCGCAGCAGATAAAAGAGATAGTTACCTATTGTTTGGGACATGGAACTTTAGAAGGAAGTCCAATCAATAAAGAGGTGTTACTGCGCAAAGGATTTACTCCTGCAGCTCTTGATGCCGTCGAGAAAGGAGTGCGCAACGCCATGGACATCCGCCATATTTTCAATAAGTGGACTATCGGTGAAGAATTGTATCACCAATTGAATTGTAAAGAAGGAGATTTATTGAACGCGCTAGGATTTTCTGATGCAGAGATTAGTTTAGCTAATGAATACATCTGCGGAACCATGACTTTAGAAGGAGCGTCGCATTTACGCACAGAGCATTACGAAGTATTTGATTGCGCTAACAAATGTGGAATCAAGGGAAAACGCTACATCCACCCCTACGGGCATTTGAAAATGCTGGCTGCAGTACAGCCATTTATTTCCGGCGCGATTTCAAAAACCATCAACATGCCGCCGGAATGGACCGTCGAGCAGATTAAGAAAGCATATTACGATGCCTGGGCCATGATGATCAAAGCGGTTGCCTTGTATCGTGATGGATCAAAATTATCCCAGCCCTTGAATGCAACCATGGAACAACATCCAGAATTGAAGAAGATGCTGGAAACTGCGCCAAAGCAGCAAGTTGTAGTTAAAGAGATTATCAGGAAGAAAGTTAAGGTAGGCCCACAGATGCTGACTTTGTCGGGATTAATGAATGACGGAAAAGTTGAAGAAGTATCTTATACATTTAATGGACTTTCTTCTGCTCAGGAAACTATGATGAGCGCGGTGGTAGGTTTGGTAAACTTAGGACTGCAGAATGGATTTACTCCATCGATGATTGCTGAAAAGAGTTTGCAGATGAAAGGCCATCCTTTGATTTCAGAATTGAAAATGTTTTTGCAGGAATTTGGAAATGAAGAACCAAAAGTAGTGCAAGAAGAAGCTATAGTAGTTAAGAGCAGTGATTCTGAGAAGATGGCCTGCAGATCCTGTAAAGCGACGCAACTGCGACAGAATGGAACTTGCATGCTGTGTGAAGTTTGCGGTGAGACGACAGGTTGTAGTTAGGAAAGAATATATTTGGTTTAATATTTGGATCTCTTTTCGTAATCTTTATGATCAAACCATTCTAAAATAGCAGAGATAAGTTCTACTTCATTATCACTCGTTACGGTATAAAGAAGTCTCCAGCCACGAGGCAAATCGTATTTCCATAAGTTAGTTATGCCATACTTTTGAACATACTCTTTAGGAAAAAGTCTTTTAGGTATCTGAATTCCGCTGAAAGCATTTTGTTTCAAATCGACAATAGCTCGGGCCATTGCTTTCCTGATGGGATCATCTATCCTAAGAGAGTTAAAATCATCTTCAAGCTCTTCTGAAATAAATACTACTTTTGAAGCTTTAATCATAGCGTGATTTCTTTCCTTTTTCTAAGCATTCTGGCAAGATTTGGATTCCAGATGTAAGCTACTTTTTCTTCTTTATCAAATGCTATTTTATTAATGCTTTGCAGATATTCTAGAATTACCAAAAAAGTCTGCCACATTACTTTTCGTGGTAGATTTCTCCATAATTCGGTTCTAGTATACTCCCCGCTATGCTCTTCAATAGTTTTTTCAACCATCAGCACCGTATCTAAGGTAGGAGAACGTACAAAAGGATTTTCTAAAGCTTGCATTAATATCCAATATATCAATTGATATATAAAGGTTTTGTTGGTTTTGGATGTCTATCCATTAAGAATTCTGGAAGGCGCATGGTATCCTAAATCACCTTTCATCCGCAGATGAAATGTTTTCTGATGATAGTCATAAAATTTCTTTTTAGTTCCATAACGTTCAGCAAGTGCAGCATAACTATTCCAAGCATTTTCATAATCTTTAGCAGTTTTCTTTCTGGGCAGCGCTCCGGTATCAAGATAACGGGCAATCTCTTCAAATATCCAGGGATGGCCGACGGCAGCACGGGCAACCATGATGGCAGAACAGCCCCTCTGGAGTAATTTTTTTGCGCTTGGCCCATCAACTACAAAACCATTCCCCACTATTGGAATAGTTGCATGATCTATCATTTCCTGAAGTACGGCATGGTCAACTGGATCTTGAGATGAATCGCTGGCAGTTTTAGGATGAACGGTAATGTAATCTAATCCTACGCTGTTTGCAGCTTCTAAGACCCGGAGATATACTTTATTTTGTTTGTCAGTATTATTTAAGCCTAATCTGATTTTAATGCCGCAGGGAAGAGGAGAATGCTTCTTTAATACAGTTAAAAGTTCGGTTATTCTTTGAGTACGTTTTAATAACGCCGGTCCGTTGCCACTCCTGATGACCGCAGGCGAAGGACAACCAAAATTGAGGTCAATGACGGAAAGATTTGAAAAATGCCCGTCTTTGTTTTCTATTTTTTTACCTACGAACTCCAGGGTCTTACGAAGAACGATTGGTTTGCTTGCCAAGAACTGAATGCCGGTAGGGATTTTCGGATCATAGGAATCGACTAAGTCTAAAGCTGCTTTGTTCTTTCTGGCTACTGCATCGGCATACAACATTTCGATGAAAGTTAACGATGCGCCGTGCTGATGACAGAGTTTTCTGAAACCGAAATCAGACACGCTTTCCATGGGAGAAAGCCAGAGTTTGCCGAAGGGAAAGGACATACTGTTGTAATATGTTGAAGGGATAAAAAGGTTGTGTATTGGATAAGGCTTGGTATAATTATGATTTTATCCAAAGATTTTTTCTTTTTTTGTCCATTTGTTGCAGAAATCATCACTACAGAAATATGCATCGTCCCAAGAAATTTGTTTCTATAGGAAGGAAAAGGGAGTTGTTGTTTACATTACATTAAAATATGCTCAAGGAAAAGCTCCAGTAACACCATTCGCCCATTTCGCAAGATATGATGATCAGATGTTAGGCGAAAGCAGTGTTGAAAGAGTTTTAAAATATCTAAAATAAAAACACTACCCAAA
>CAYRMP010000011.1:16382-19036 GCA_964425545.1 uncultured Methanosarcinales archaeon
CTTTTATATTCGCCTTAATTCTCCCTTCATATGTCGCAGGAACAGCCTATCAAAAGCATCATCAAGCGGGATGGACGTATTGTTGAATTTGATCTTAAAAAAATAGAAGAAGCTATCTTTCAGGCTGCAGAAACAGTCGGTGGAAAGGATAGAGATCTAGCCCATTCCTTAGCATTAAAAGTTCTAGATCTGCTGCAAAAAAAGTTCAAGGATAAACCGACCGTAGATAATGTCCAGGACTTAGTAGAGAAAACTTTGATCGAAGAAGGACATGCCAGAACCGCTAAAGCTTTCATTTTATTCCGGCACCATAAAGATCAGGAACGGGAACGAAGAGCATTAATCATCGGGCGGGAAAATGAAGATTCTAATCTAGAATTTTCCAACGAAGCATTAAAAATATTAGAACGGAGATACTTAATACGAAACCCTGAAGGAGAAGTTATAGAAACGCCAAAGGGAATGCTGCAGCGAGTTGCCAAGAACATTGCTGCTGCAGATAAATCTTATGGCGCAGCTAAGGAAGATATCAAAAAGACTGAAGAAGAATTCTATTCCATCATGGCTGAATTAAAATTCCTGCCTAATTCTCCTACTTTGATGAACGCAGCAACAATTACCCAGCAATTAAGTTCCTGCTTTGTCCTTCCGGTAGAAGATAACATCAGCGGTATTTTCGGCGCCTTGAAAGATGCTGCTTTAATCCATCAACGCGGTTCTGGGACAGGATTCTCATTTTCCAGATTAAGAAGCAAAGGCGACTTTGTGCGTTCCAATGCTGGCGTCGCTGCCGGCCCGATAGCTTTCATGAAAGTATACGATAAAGCTCTGGAAGCGATCAAGCAAGGCGGAATTCGCCCTGGAGCAAACATGGCCGTGCTGAGAGTTGATCATTCTGACATCATCAAATTTATTGAAGCTAAACGAGGTACGGGCAGGTTAAAAAATTTCAATCTTTCCGTAGCTGTAACTGACCGCTTCATGAAAGCAGTGGAAGAAGACAGAGAATATTATCTTACCAATCCCAAGACGGAAAAATACGTCGGGAGAATGAAAGCTCGTGACGTTTTTGCCATGATTACCCAGAACGCCTGGAAGAATGGTGATCCGGGATTATTGTTCATTGACGAAATCAACCGTAAACATCCTGGTAAACATCTGGGAGAGATTGAAACTACCAACCAATGCGGTGAAGCGCCATTGCTGCCGTATGAAGGAATCGTTCTCGGCTCATTGAACCTAAACAAATTTATTGATTTAGAGAAAAACGATATTGCCTGGACAGAATTAGAAAAAGCTATCCGCACCGCAGTCCACTTTTTAGATAATGTTATCGACATGAATTCTTATCCGACCAAAAAGATCGAAGAACAGACTAAGAATACACGCAAATTCGGATTGGGCATGATGGGCTTTGCCGATATCTTAAGTAAACTTAAAATCAAATATGATTCCGAAGTAGCGCTGGAGATGGCTGACAAAATCATGAGTTTCATCAAGACCCAGGCATACCAGATGTCTTCAGAACTCGCAGAGAAACGCGGCGTCTGTCCTGCTTGGGAAGGATCAGATCATCATAAAGCAGGCAGAAAAATGCGCAACATGACTTGCATTTCTGTTTCACCTACGGGAACAATCAGCATCATTGCAGATGCTTCTTCCGGTTGCGAACCCTTGTTTGCCATCTCTTACCACAAATCAGTTTTAGGCGATACTGATCTAGTGCACTTAAACAAAACCTTTGAAAAGATCGCTAAAGAACGCGGCTTTTACTCACCGGAATTAATCTCTAAAATCGCTCGTGAAGGAAATATTCAAAATAACAAAGAGATCCCAAAAGATGTGCGGGATATCTTTGTAACTGCGCAGGATATTGACCCGGAATGGCATATCAAAATGCAGTCTACTTTGCAGAAGCACGTTGACAATTCCATTTCCAAAACCATCAACTTTCCCAGGACTGCATCAATTAAAGAGGTAGAAAATGCATATTTATTATCCTGGAAAGCAAAATGCAAAGGCATCACTATTTACCGCGATGGAAGTTATGAAGATCAAGTTATCAATATAGGAAGTTATAGTGAATAAAAATGGGTGTATACACAAAAATAGGTGACCTGGGTAGAACGGCCTTCTTTGGCTGCGGGATGATCCAGAAAGATGATCCCAGAATTGAAGCTTTAGGAGCAGTTGATGAACTAAACTCAGTTATCGGCGTTACCTTATCTATGGTCAGCGATAAAGAGCTGCGGGAAGTTCTTACTAAGATACAGCATAACTTATTTCAGGTTGGCGCTGATTTGGCAGGAAGCGCGTTAGATAAAAAATCCTTGCCGCGCATAACTCCGGTGCATATTCGAGAGATAGAACAAGCTATCGATAAAATTGAAGAACAGTTGGGAATGCCCGTACAGTTCATTCTTCCGGGAGGAACTCAGACCAGTTCCTTTTTACATTTATGCCGCGCTATTACTAGAAGATCTGAACGAGAATTGGTCCGTGCTAAAAGCGTGATTGAAATCAGCCCAGACCTGATGATTTATGTAAATAGATTAAGTGATTTTTTCTTTATGCTGGCTCGGCAGGCGAATAACGAAGTGAACGTGAAAGAACAGCAGCCGATCTACAAATATTTTGAAGAAAAGAAAGAAGAA
>CAYRMP010000012.1:0-18723 GCA_964425545.1 uncultured Methanosarcinales archaeon
AGCTTATTGAAAAAATGGCGCAGGAGAAGCATCATTCGCTAAGGTAACAATATCTTTCTAATAATCCTTAATTGTTTTTCTATTCCTCTATTCCCGCAAACCTTCTCTCTCTCTCTCCCCCCCTAATCTATTATTTAAAATGCAAAGCTTTATATAATAATGCCATATGTTCCATGACAATTGACATAACATGTATGACAAAACTGAAATTAGGATTCTGGAACAAATTTATCTTAATCCCGGCATTCATAAAAGAGAACTTTCCAAGCAGCTAAAATTAGGGATGCCTTCTATAGATTACGGGTTTAAAAAAATAAGTAAGTTAATTAAGCAGAAAAAATCAGGGAATCAGATTAATTATTTTTTGGATTACTCCGGAGAAATGCTTAGTTCAGCACTTGGTGTTGTTGAATATTCCAGATGGGAAAGGCTTCCAGCAAAAGTAAGATTGTCTGTAAACTATTTCTTAAAGGAATTAAAAGATAAACCGGTAATTGTTCTTATTTTTGGTTCTTATGCTAATAGTACTTATACCTCCCATTCAGATATTGATATCTTATTAGTTTTTCAGAAAATTGAAGACCATAAACAAATTGAAAATATTGCAAAGAAAATAAGTATGAATACTAATACACAATTAAATCCTGTTTATCTTAGCTATCAAGAGTTCAAAGAATCGTTTCATAATCCCACTAAAGAATTCTTCAAAAAGCTTAAGAAAGACAAGATAATTTTAATTGGAATTGAATGGTGGAGGCAGTTGACCGATGAAGAAGCCTGACTGGAAACTTTGGTTAAAAGATAAAAAGGAATGCAAATTCTGGCTAGGAAAACCACATAACTAAGACATTCCCACAAACCTTATATATTTCTAATCTATTCTTTCTGACATGAAAAAGATGTGGCTGTTGTCAGTTTTATTAGCACTTCCATTAGTATCTGCTGCTGGGCCATTGGAATTTATTGGTGATGTCTGGAATAGGATATTGATGATCGGCGGCATATCTTTTCTTCAAGGTTTCGGACTGGTTGCGTTTACTAGGATTCTGATTTGGATTTTGACTTTTGCCTTATTTTTTGCCGTGATGTCATTAGGAGCTGGAGGAGAAAGCGGAAAAAGGGCCTTTGCATTTCTAAAAAGAAATCATGCGATGGTTATAGCAGCAGTTCTTGCAACTATTTCTGCAATCTTCCTTCCCGCAGCAGCAATCTTAGCAGTAGGAACGGGCTGGGCGACGGCAGTAGGATTGATACTTATCGGTGCTCCTATAGTCGGTTTAGGTTATGTGTTGTGGAATATCCCCGGTAAAGATGCGAATGGTAAAAGCCAAGAAACTCGAGGCACAGTTTTACTTAAATTGCTTATTTCCCTGTTACTTTTCTGGATATTAAGCGCTATGAATTATTCTCTTCAATCTGAACGTGGAGTAGATATCGGTTCTGCCAGCGTGGCAGGCACCATGGCTAATTTCCTTGCCTGGGCTTTGTATATTGCCAGCATCATGATTTTATGGTATATAGTGAAATTCTTTTTAGTAGGACGAAATGATGAGGAAGATGAGAAGCAATGGCGTGAAGGCGGCGAAAAGGCGAGAAAATGGTTTGGCCAGAAGCTGGATGATCAAAAAGCTCGAGAAGAAAATGCTAAGCGCGCACAAAGTGTCAGTGAACCCAAATCATATCTGGTTAATGCTATCGATGCGTGTGAAGGACTGCTTACTGCTCTTTATCGCAGTGCACGAACAACAGAAGAACGGAAAGTTGCAGTTGATAAGGCTGAAAAGCAATTAAAACATCTGAAAAAGAATTTGAAAAAAGCAGTTCGCAGTTTACGTTATTTGCGGCGGAAAGAAAAAGGGAAAATTTACGAAGTGTTTGATAATTTATATTCTCATGCAGGTGTAGCTCTTTCAACCGCAAGAAATGTTTCTTTACCTAAACCTACTGCAGACAATTGGGAACAGTCATTAGCGGCAATACATGGCGGAATTATGGGGCCTCAAGGAGTACGAAGTATCTGCGGAGCAATCATCAGGGCTCTCGATGCTTTCGTTGAACATCAGGAAACGCAATTATCACAAGCTACGGCATCGCATCGGGCAGAACAGCAAACGCAAGAGAGAGCACAGCAGCAGGAACAGAGGCAGGAAGCAGCTCAAACTAGGGCTAAGGTGCAAGCAGCAGCTCGAGGAAAAAGAATGGCTTCAAGGTCAGTAGCGGCAGTTAGAAGAAGGAAATAAATCACACAGTTTCTTCGTAATAAAATTCATGAATGATTACTTGTTCTACCTGCTTATCAGCGTCATATTCAGTCACGAAGAAATATTTTGTTCCTGGATTCAATTCCCAGGGCTCTTTATCATCTAAGTAGAACACGGGAACTTCTACACTATCGATAGCAGTTTTCTCTGCTGATTCTTGTTTTAGTAGATCTTCAATGGTCTTGTAGCCAAGCTGTCCTTCATGGAAATGTCCGCCGCAGACTGCTTTGGCATTGGCTGCGTAATCCGCAGTGATATCACTTAAAGAGCCTTCAATATCAGAACGCGCTCTTTTACAGCTAGGAAGTTTATGAGTAAGATAAATGTCTGCTTCTTTTTTATCACCTAAGCGTTGGCGTTCTGCTTGGTTGTAAGCAAGGACTTTTGGTCTAAGTTCCTTAATTTCCAGTAGTTGTCTTTCCAGTTTCTTCAGCTGTTCATCCGATAATTCTGGCTGTTCTCCCTTCTTTATCTTTTCCAAGCGATTTGTTGGGTTTTCCGATAAAATTTTTTGAAGTGTGTTCTCTGCTTTACTCAGTTCAGATAAAGAATAACCAGAGACGTAAGGGATAAAATATTGTTTAATCAGGGGAGAAATGTTTCCATAGAATGGTGGAACTTCAAAAGTGTTAAGATCTCCTTTCACCATAAATTCTAAACTGGTTTTTCCTTTAACTAAAGCTTTGTCTTTTTTTTCTAAGAAAGTTACATTATTTCCAAGAACATCATAACCCAAAATAAGATCATGAGTTCCTAATACACCATAAATCGGAACTTCTATCTTGCTAAGTTCTTCAGCATGTCTTTGATAAGAACCAGTGGCTGTTTTAACAACGACTTCTGATTGTTTAGCATGAATTCTATCTCTCAGAGTTTCAAACTGTTTTCTGACCTCGTCATCTAAACTGCCTAAATCAATTTTATTGTCTTTTTGGTGTTTTGCTGCCAGAGATTCAAATTCCTCTGTTTCGGCTTTGATGGTGCCGTTTTCAAGAAGCTGGTTTAATGATTGAACTATATTGTAAGCAGTTCCACTTTTATTTTCAGGATCGGTGTCAATAAAATCTCCCGTAACAAAAACTGCATCAACCGCTTCTTCCGTGCCTTTTTTACTAGCTAGGTATTGGGCTATTACTTCGTACTTTTCCCAATTATCATGAATATCTGTTAAGTGTAAAGTTCTTAATTCTACCATTTTAGAATGAAATAAGCCCATACTTTATAATTTTAACCACTAAGAAGTAAAAATTAATTAACTTTGACTTTCTTTCCGAGAGCTTGTCCGGGCAGACCTTTTTCAGAGAACTGCGCTTTAACGCTGCCGTTTTTTCCATGCAAACCAGTTATTCTTCCTTTGATTTCTTTTCCAGAAGAAGAAGTCCAGGTTACAGTTTTACCTACTAATTTAGCTGCTGCGTCTGCAGAACTGGCTACTTTAAGCACCATCTGCTTTTCATGAATATGATGTCTTCCTTGTCTGAAATTTACGATTGTTGCTTCCATGACAACTCTGGAATGGCGGATATTTATAAAGATTTTGTTTAGAAGTATGTGCATAGCTAGTCTGTCGTCGATGGTTTATAAATGTCAGTTTACAATTAGTGAAAATTACGGCCATTTTGTCGACGAGCCAAAAATGAGCTATGCACATACGCTTAGAACGGACACAGTTCAAAAAGTGAGTAATAATCATCATTGCCGTTCGCTCAGTACTTTTTCGAATTTATCTTTTGTTCTGAGAATAGCTAGATTTTCCGATTAAAAGCACCGACAATTACTTCTTACGAGACTTTAATTCCTCATCAGTCTCTTGGTCAGGCTGTCATTCATTTAGTTGACATGTATCGTTTCGGGATAACACAAAATAGTAGAGTAGCATAAATGTTATAAATACTATCTCCAAGAATCCCGTATTAGTGTGGTAATATCATGACAACAAAGATAGATAGCGTAGTACAAGGATTTTACAATAAAATACCTTTTCCTGATTACGACCTATCAAAGTTTAACAGCAAAGAAGACCGTACTTTGGCGATTTATCCTTTTGCTAAAATACTGGATAGGAGCAAAGCTGCATCTTCTTCCTTGCCAGTGCAATTATACAAACAGCTGGCTGGATCAAGAGCACTAATCTGAAGGGGGTTATCGGATAATTTTTTGGAGAAAAACTAGTCTTTATTTTAAATAAATGGTGATATATATGCGTAAAATTACTATCGGCGAAATTGTATCTGTACTTCTTGGTGTTTTCATCGCCATAGTAGGTTTACGATTTATCCATATTCAGGAAAGCTACAATCAAAGCATGACTCTATTTCTTTCCATCATAAAATATACAACAATTACTTTAGGGATTGTGGCGTTGCTGTTTGGAGTGATTTCGCTTTGTTTTAGTAAGTCATTATTCAAACAGCCTAAAATAAGAAAATTTTTACAAAATATTGCTATTTTAGTAATTACTGCTTTCTTTTGCGCAGTTCTTTTTGAGATAATCTTGCAAGTTACCTTTCCCGAAAGCTGCAAGCAGGATGATGCAGTATACGAACATTCTTATACACCTAACTGTCATTCTAGATTTACAACCTTTGAATGGGATACTGACGTGAAAATCAATGCGGAAGGATTTCGTGATGATGAAATTGCACCTAAAGAACAATTTGACCTCAGAATCTTGATGTTAGGCGACTCCATGACTTGGGGTTATGGGGTGGAAAAAGAAGAAACCTTTAGCGAAGTGCTGCAGCAGAAATTAAAAACAAAAGGGGTCAAAGCCGATGTTATCAATGCGGGCGCTACTTCGTATTCACCAACTTTAGAATATCTCTTACTTAAAAATAAAGGATTGTCATATCTACCAGATATCGTAATTCTAAACCTGGATATGAGCGATATCCAAGATGATTATAATTATAATCAAGAACGATATGCTGAATTTGATCTGGATGGAAATGTAATCCGTGTCTCCGGAATTAATAAAGAACAAAACACCATTTTGTATAAAATCAGAAACAAGATGCAGATAAACCGTTTTATATTTGATAAACTGAATTTAATTGATTCCAGATTTTTCAATAAAGAAGGAAAGGATAACTCAATCCCACTGGGAGATCCAAAGACAGACCGCTACGCTATCTTGAGAGATATGCCTGTGCAAAATGAAACCGAGCATTGGAACAGGACGTTCCGATATATCAGTCAGGTTGATGAATTAAGTAAGAAAAATAACATCACTTTTGTGTTAACTTTATATCCCTCTGCTGTCCAGGTTTCTCCTGATGAATGGGCCTTGGGAAGACATATGTTTGGCTTCAACTCTGGAGTGGTGTACAGTGATGCTCCGCAAAGGAAAGTGCAGAAATATGCTGAGAGAAACAACCTTCATTATGTTGAAATGCTTGACTCATTTAAAGAATCCCCGGAATTTCCGCTGTATTTTGCCTACGACGGACATATCAACCGGGAAGGACATAAGCTGGCTGCAGAGGTTTTATTTTCCTCATTAGTCGAAGAGGAGATAATCAAACTTCCTGCCCGCAAGGTAGAATACCCCACTAATCCGTTTCAGAAATTGAATTGACTAGAAATCTTTAAAAACAACTTGTTCTTCCAATAGTTATATCATGGCAAAAAACAAAACTCTTCTTGCGGAAACATGGGACTTTTTAAAAGAACGAAAAACTTGGTGGCTTACTCCCATTATCATCATGTTAATGTTAGTCGGTGTCCTCATTATTTTTGGACAAAGCAGCGCTATTTCACCCTTCATCTATGCTCTTTTCTAGTTATACACTTTTTTTCGGCTTAGTTGCAAGTTAATTCATAAGAAAGTCTCCTCCTCTCGTTTTTGGGGAAAAACAAGCAAGGGCGGAGGTGCTTCCCGCGTCACAAAAACATTCCTGTGTGGCGCACAAAAGGGTCGCGACATAAAGCTTTACGTAGAAAATGGTGGGAAAAGCCAGTTGAATTGGTGTGATTTCCGGCTAGAAAATCTTAATGAACTAGATTTAAGCCTTGATCAATGATTTATAAATCTTATTAAATTTGTAATAGAAAGGTTTATAATGAAAATTCTAGCTTAAAAAAGTATGGTATCAGCTGGTGTCGACATAGAAAGTGTTAAAAGATTTAAGAGCTTAGAGTGTAATGACAATTTTATCAATCTTATCTTTACTAAAAAGGAAATAGACTATTGTATGGGAAAAAGCGAACCCCATATTTCTTTTACGGGAAAATTTTGTGCAAAAGAAGCCATATTAAAAGCGGTTGATAATAAACTTAATATGAAGGAAATTGAAATAATTAATTCTTCTTCCGGAAAGCCTATTGTTTATATTAAAGGAATAGAACAAGAAAATATCAGTTGCAGTATCTCGCACACCAAGGAATATGCAGTGGCTTTAGTGGTTGTAAATGATAATGGTAATTAAATGGAAAATAACAAAAAAAATTATTCTGTTTCAAAACCTCTAGCTTCAATTTGTATACAAATAGACGCAGATAAAGTTGATTCACTTATCAAAAGAATAAAGAATGAGGAAAATTTTAATTTGAATGTGGGAGAAATAGTTATTTTTTCTATCGTTAAGGCTCTGAAAGATTTCCCTATGTTTAATTCTATCTATGATCAAAATCTAATTCTCTATGATTCTATTAATCTTGGACACTTTGTTAACCTCGGTGGTGGTCCAAAACTAGCAGTGATAAAAGATGCCGACACTAGAAACCTTTACCAGATTGCCCAAGAGATAAAAGAGTCAGCACTAAGATATATCCGTGGAGAATTATTGACTGAAGATACCGCCTTAAGCACCATCTCGGTGACAAATCTTTATTCTTTTGAAGCGTTTCAGGTTACTCCTCCCGTTTATGAACACCAATCCGCTATGTTTTCCATAACCTCTAAATTTATTTCTTGGGATGGAGGGATAGTACACAAATTTAATTTGACTTTATCGTATGATGCAAGGGTCGCTGACTGCCAAACTGCCATCGCCTTCTTAAATAATATAAGGAATTGGCTGGAAGCAAAAGCACCCTAGAATATTTGGAAAGTCTGCCTTTGCTCGGTGCTTATATAAGAAGATTTCCGCCATTAACAGGAATATTTACACCATTTAGATAATTTGCTTTTTCAGAAATTAAATATGCTATGGCCTCAGCTACATCGGCAGGCTGCGCAATCCGTTTCATGGGGTTTTTGAATGAAGCAACTTCTTTAATTTTAGGATACAGATTTTCTAATAATCTGGTGTCAACCATGCCGGGTGAGACCATATTAAATGTGCAGTTGTTCACAGTTAGCTCTGAACACATACTTTTCATAAAACCCATCAAGCCATATTTTGCAGTAATATAATATGAAAGCTTTGTCGGTGGTTTGCCAAAACAGGCTTCGGTCAATACCGCAATAAATTTTATGTGGTGGTTATTTTTGATCAATCCTGAAAGAGACAAGACTACAGTGAATAATCCTTTAATCTGGACATCGATCTGCTCCTGAAATTCTTCCCAACGTAGATCTAAAATCTGCTTGTAGGCTATTCTGGGTGAAACGCAATGAACGACTATATCTATTTTATGGTGCTCTTGAATAATCCGGGAGATGGCATCCTTAATACTCTGTTCATCAAATAAATCCATCTTATAGGTAAAATAATTTTCTGAGTTGCTTTTACTTAACTCTTTTAATTTTAACTCGTTTTTATTGAAAGTTAAACATACCTTTATACCTTGTTTTGCTATAGATTTTGCGGTTTCTAAGCCAATATCTCCTGACCCACCAATTATAAGGGCAATTTTTTTGTTCATTTTAGATTATTTTAACCTTAGCCTCCCCTTCTATTACTATCTTGTTATTGGCAAAAATTTGGGTATTAATAACTATAGCCTTGATACTATCTATCTTGCTCATTATTTCACCCCTAACGGTTAACTCTGAACCGGGGTAAATCGGTGATTTAAATTTTAAACTTTGGGTAAGATAAAGATTTTTCTTACCTGGGCAGATCATACCAACTAATGTTGAAAATAAGCTTCCGGCCAACATACCATGTACTACTCTTGTTTTGAAATTATTTGAAAGTGCATATTCTTCATCACAATGAAGAGGATTATAATCTCCAGTAAGTTGGGCATAATTATCCATATCTTCTATAGATAAAGTCTTAGTAAATCCAAAGACACTTCCTATGTCTATCCTATCATAATCATATTCATTAGCTTTTTTCATTCTACAACTTCGTCCCTAACACTATGTTTCTTAAGGGCCTTTTTGATGTCGCTAAAATTCTGTACAGCCATGACCTCATCCATAGTGAATTTAACATTAAAATTTTTCTCTAATTCTATCACTAGCACGATGCCGTTTAATGAATCCCATTCTGGGACTGTTTCTGGAGATGAATTATCATTAATAATATTCTTATCGATATTTAGCACTCTTGCCACTAATTCAGTTAATTTTTCCATTCTTTCACTTCTACTAAAATTTCTTTTTTAAATTCTTTGCTAAGATCAAAGGTATACTCCCTTGTTTCATCTTGGGTCTTGGTCATAACAAATCCGCAATCTTCAAAGAAATTCTCTGCTGGTTTATTCTTTTTTGTTGGTATAAACATACCTTTTATGCTCTTCATCCCAGCAATTTTTGCTTTTTCCATGATGTTCTTCATCAAGGCAAATTCTACGTTTTTTCCCAGGATCCTGCAACTTAAGAGAAAAGTGTCGATGTTCCAACATTTCTCTACCAAGTCTTTTTTAACAATAACCACTCCTGTTGTTCCGTAATCGCCAAACTTGTCTGCAACCATGACACTCTCAACAAGATGATGATCCGACCTGAAAAGTTCATGGATATCTTCTTCTTTATATCTTTTGGTGGTGAGGTTAAATTGATTTGTCTTTTGAGTAAGCTGAGTAATGCGATTCAAAGTTGATTCATCAGCTAACCTGACTAAGGTTTTAATCTCTAGTTTTTTAATAAAGGTGTCCAAATCATCAACGCTTAACTTAAATACTGATCTCTTTTTCTGATCAACATACATCTTGCCGCGTTCTGCGTCTTCTTTTGTTATGTTAAATAAGTTAAAACATTTTAAATTTTTGATGACCTGAGGATATAAGGATACATCCTCTGGGAGATCTATGACGGCAACTTCAGGAATTAACTCACGAATCAGAGCTCTATTAGTCTTGTCATCATCTAAAAAAACAATGCTGTCTACCCCTATATCAAGCTCTTTTGAGATTTCTTTTATATTATTTGCTTTGTCCTGCCAGTTAATCTTAATACAAGCAAAGTGATCTTCCCTCAAAAGCATATATTTATGGTTACGTATAACTTCTATAGCGTCTTCGTAATTATTTTTACTGTTTATTGCGAGTATAACTCCTCTTTCAAAAAGTTCCAAAATCAGGCTTTGAAAATCTAAAAAAGGTTTTCCTTCTTTGTCTGGACCTAATTTTATCCCCCCTAATCCATCTTCACTGATAATTCCACCCCAAAGAGTATTGTCTAGATCAAGAACCAGACATTTCTTACTTTTAGAAGTCAAAGGATAAACATACGAGGTATATTCAGAAGCTAGGCCAATAAGCCCATCTGAAGAAATCTTCATATCAGTCAAGTAAGCAATTTTTGGTTCAGCTAGAGGATGGGGATTATGATGGGAGCAGAAAGAATTTAATGGAAATGTAAATAAACGATTATTATTTATA
This sequence comes from uncultured Methanosarcinales archaeon, assembly GCA_964425545.1. Taxonomy (GTDB): domain Archaea; phylum Nanobdellota; class Nanobdellia; order Woesearchaeales; family GW2011-AR9; genus JACPIL01. Next base: position 9,978 of record CAYRMP010000012.1, read on the forward strand.
CAAATATTCCGTAGAGATTCATTAATCTTGTATATTGATTCAGTAAGTCCCCACTCTTGTTTAGATTCTATTATGCCTCTACTACTGTAGGCAGGAACTACAAAATCATTGATGACGATCTTAGCTTTGCTGCGTTCTTGCAGTATGGTAAGAAAGTTCTCTATCTCCTCAATCTTTTCCTTTACAAATATTTTCCTCTGTTCAAGGTTATATCGGTAAGGAAAGAGAAAAAAATCTCCTAATAACTTTCCCACATCTAATAATAAAAAGATTAAGTCTGGACTATTTTTGTATAATCCGCTATGATTATTAATTATTTCTTGGATATATTGATTATAAGGAGCATTATAATAATCAACCCAAATTTCTTCTTGATGCAATTTAGTCTTAAGAATTTCGGGAAGACCAGTTATGGTAAAATTCGATAAAAAAGCAATCTTTAATTCCTGCATCGAGTTACTCTTTTTTAAAGACTTACTCTTATGTAAGTAATCTGAAAAATGGATCTTGGTTTCTTGCATGTTTCAACTATAAAGACTTTAATAAAGCTATTCCTTTTTAACCTTTATCTTCCCAGAATTTGTTTTTAAATTTTACTAAACTGTGGTTCTGTTTCGAATAGCCTTGTGTAATGAGACAAGCATTTCATCCTTTTTTTTAGCTAGTGACCCTTTATCTGTTACTACGTTGAATCTCACTTGCAATCCATTGCTTTGTTCTTTCCATACCATCATCAAAAGTAACTGATTCCCTAAAGCCCAGATTCTCTATCTTCCTAGTGTTGGGAATCGGTTTAAGATTTTCTCCTAACCTAGGAGCTATAAATTCTGGTTTCATCCCAGGAGGACCATACTTGGCTATTACTTGGTTGGCTAATTGGAGCACACTAACCCTATTCCTAGAAGCGACGTTGTAATCCTGCCCTATGGAACCATTATTTTTATATAACATCACATTCGCATCAATAGCATCGTTAACAAAGGTGAAACATCTGATAGCTTCGCCGGTACCGCAAACTTGCGGAGGCAATCCACGAAGAACTCTAGACAAGAAGATACCTACCACTCCTGCCTCACCAGTATAATCCTGTCTCGGCCCAAAGACATGGAAGTAACGTAAGACCGTAGCTTTAATTCCATAAAGTTGATGATATAATAGAAAATATTTTTCTGCTGCTAATTTACTGATACCATAGACAGTAGAAGGATGCATAGAATCGGTTTCTTCAAATGGTTTATCACTGCTGCCAAAAACAGAACCGGTGGATGCATGTATTATTCTGGCATCGCCCTCACTTTTTCTAAGAATTTCTGCCACGTTAAAATTGCCCACTACATTTGTTTGGACATCGATAGTAGGATTCTTTAAACTTACAACTAATTTTGAAGCCGCTTCATTGAAGATAATATCACTTTCTTCAACCAGCGGTTTTATCTCTTGATAATCTTTGAGATCTGCTTTGACAAATTTGAATCGCGGGGTATTCAGATGCGTAATATTGCTTAAACTATTATTAGTTCCGATTAAATTATCATAACAGATTACTTTTTCCGCACCTAATTGTAAAGCATTATCAATGAGGTGGCTACCAATAAAACCAGCGCCTCCAATGACCAAAACTACTTTGTTTTTAAAGAGATCTTTATTGGTCATTATTCTTAATACAAGAATAACCTTATTTAATTGTTATGGATTGTAATTCTTCCCCCGTAATACTTCAGTAACCTGGAGCACTTTTGAGTATTTCTTGAATTCCCCCCCCAATAGCACACGATATCCTTTGAAAAAACTGATGTTCATCGTTAACTTTTTCAATAAGTGCTATGCTTTCCATACTGACAGCCGCATTGTTTTTCATGATTTCACCAAATCAAATGAAATTAATGTAGCTGTCTTATTTCTTTCGGGAAAATCGAAGAAGTGGCAAAGTTAGGTTGAAATTGAACAACTAGAACCTTGTATCAATATCTTTTTAAACTGACATAATCTATCTTGTTTATGGATTCTGGAAGAGAAAAGCTGGTATATGTATGGATGGGGGGCGATTTAATTCACCGTCGCTGTATCAATATTATTCAGGAAGCAGCAAAACTAGGAAAAGTGATAGTGAGCATTTTCACCGAAAAAGCGATTGCCAGTTATAAGTGGTTACCTGCTTTAACCTATGAACAACTAAAATTAGTCATTGAAAATATAAAAGGTGTTTCAGAAGTTGTTACCCTAGAGATTACGGGTTATGTTCAAAATTTATTAAAATACAAACTTAATCTGATACCTAGTGGAAAATAAATTTTAAAATTTAAACCATGACTGAAGAAAAATATGATTTTCAAAGGGCAAAAAAAGAAGATATAGAACTAGCGGATCGAATGTTACGTTGGGTGTCCTTTCCAATATCTAAATTCATTATCCGTCATACCCCTATAACCCCTAATCAAATCACCTTGTTCAGCTTTTTTCTGTCTTTAGTCGGATGTTTTTTTTTCCTGCGCGGCGATAATATCAGTTTAATAGTTGGGGGGGCATTTATTTTCCTACGTCAGATATTTGATCAAGTAGATGGGGAAGTTGCAAGAATAAAAGGATTAAGCAGTTCTTTAGGAAAATGGCTTGATGGGATCACTGGTTTCTTAAGCACCGAGCTAATTATATTCTCTTTAGCTATAGGAATAGGAACTCCTCTGGCCTATTTAGCTGGAGCATTTACCGCTATTGCTTACCCTATGCAATATTTGTTTGTGTATTTTTATAAGTTAGAAATAGTTAAGTCCCCTGAACCTATAGCTATCGGTAATGGAAATAAATTTAATTTTTTGCGTCACATTTACGGTTCTGTTTTGTTTTTTGTTTTAGTTCCGTTGTTTGTTTTTATGAATAAACCTTTATGGGCATTGTTATTTTTTGCGGTGGTAGGAAACTTATTTTGGGTTGGAACTCTGTTAGCACAATATCTTACTTTGCGGGAAAAAAATTAAGGATGAAATCCCTCCTTTATCTTACCCAACGGTTCAGACCAAATTTGGAAGCTACTTCAAAGGAAGTATATTTACTAGCAAAATATTTTAATGGAAGTATTCATGATTTACACTTTGATGGTTATGGCAAGTTTAGATTTAGCTCTCGTTTGTTTTCATATCACTTTTTGTATTATATATTTGGGATAATACCTTTATTATTTTTCTCCAGAAACAAGATTATCCATCTCTACACTTCATTATGTGATAGGCCTTACCTGCCTTTTTTCAGTAAAAAAAAAATGATTATTACCTCTGCTAATTTTGTTATGAGAGAAAGAATTAGGGAGAAAATAAGGTATCTTACAAAAGTAAAAATGATTATCGTTCAGTCAGAACTACAAAAAAGTGAGCTTCTAAAAGCAGGAATTAAGAAACAACAGATCATGGTCTTATACCCTCCCGTAGAACTAAGGAATTTCTCTTATCAAAGGCCTTCTACTAAGAAATTTACTATCTTAAATGCCAGCTGTCCAGGAAAGGTGAAGCATCTCGGTAAACGAGGGATTTACTTGCTATTAGGAGCAGATAGTTTTTTGCAAGACACCAAAATTAAATGTTTATGGAGAGGGGGAGAATATTCCTTATTCAGGGGGAAGATCAGAGATAAGAGATTCAGAAATATTGAGATAGAAAATAAGATTCATACTGATATGAACTTCCAGTATGCTCAGGTTCATTGCACCATTATTCCTTATCTTCAATTAGATGAAAATCTTAAGACTATACCTACTTCAGCTATAGAAAGCCTCGCTGCGGGGAAACCAGTTTTAGTTTCCTCCCGAACCGGAATTGCTGATATCATTCGCAAAGAAAAATGCGGGATTGTCTTTGAACCCACCAAAAAAGATTTACTTGGGGCAATTGAGGAGATTAAAGAGAATTATTCGAGATATCAACGAAATTGTCGTAAAACTGCAGAAAAATATTTCTCTCAAGAAACTTTCCTTAAAAAACACGAGGAGATTTACAATTCTTTATCATGAAAGATGTAACTACATCCATGCCTGAGGAACTTCAAAGGATTTTGAAGCTATTTGATCTGCATAATGTTACTTATCTCCTCTTCAAATGCGAGCATATCTTTTTGGGCCAGAATAAAAATATGGATGTTCTATTTAGGAATAATGATGATTACAACAATGCTTCTCTACTTTTAGAAAGAGAAGGATATGTATTGTACATGGATGAATCTGTAGAAAAGTACAAGAAAATGTACCTGTTTTTTGATGGGAAGACTGTTTCTGCAATACATTTGCATAGGGAAGTGGCTTGGCACGGTGTAGTAGCGTTTGATAAAAAGAAGATGTTTGAACGTGCGCAGGGGAAAATTCCTTCCACTGAAGATTCATTACTGATTCATTCTGCGCATGCCTTGTTTGAAAATTTTAAGGTAAAAGAATATCATCGAGCGTTGCTTGAAAAATATAAAGAAGAAGCTAAAGATTGGAATTATATAGATTGCCAGCTTTCACAGTTCGGCTGGAAAAAATCGTTTTATCGATTTCTTCAGCGTTTCTCTGTTGATTCTAGAATAATAGTAGAAGCATACGGAGGAAGATTACGAAAGGAACCACTGCTTATTCTCACATTGCTGAAGAAAGCCTTAGGTGCAGCGGCAAGAAAGATCCCATTAAAAAAGAAAGGATATTTGCTTTGTTTAATTGGTATGAATGGTGCCGGGAAAAGCACTACTAAAGAGGCTCTGCTGCAAGCATATCACCCTTTAACTAAATTTGTTTCTGGACAGTATGGGTATTATTTTGGCTGGAAGCAATCTCTTTTAGGCAAATTTTTTTCCGCACTCTCCTCTAAAAAGAAGAAAGAAAAATTATTTGATAAAGTCAGTGAAGAAAAAATGAAATCGTTTGATTTATTTCAGGAATTTCTTTTTTTATTTATTTATTTTAAATTCCTGGCACGGTATGTGAAAGAAGTCTATCCTCATCTGCGCAGGAATGAGTTAGTGATATGTGATCGTTATTTTTATGATTTATATGGCCAATATCCTTATTCTGAAAATAGTAAAATTTTGAAAATTCTTCCTATCCCCGGATCAGATAAACTTTTCCTTCTAGACGCCACTGTCGATGCAGTTATGAAGCGAGATAAGGCTGGAAAGAAGGCAAGAGTAGTTCAACCTCGGGAAAAGTTAGAAGGACAAAGGTGCCGATATTTAGAAACTGCACAGAAACATGGTGCGGTTTTTCTCAATGCAGAGAGTGATTTTACAGAAAATATTTATACCATTATTATGAAAACATGGAAGGATTATGTAAGGTGAATTTTGGAAAAAGCTGAATTATTTATGCATTCTTATTTGCCATTTGAGAATAAACCTCCAAATACAATTCAACACACACATCCCATTCAAACTTCTTGAGCGGCAGATAATTCCATTCTCCTTTAGTAATTGCTTTTATCCTTTCAGCTAAATCTTTTGAATTTTTGCTCTCAAATAAGAGATATTTTCCAGATACTACTTCTGGCAAAGATCCGGCATCGCTGGCAACTAAAGGTGTACCTAAAGAGACTGTTTCTAAGGCGCTGTAGCCGAAACCTTCTGCAAGTGAAGGCACAACCACACAGTCAGCAGCTCTGATCATTATTCCTAGTTTTTGGTAAGGGACTGAAGGGATAATTTTTACAACGTCTCGATGTTTCTTCGCTAATTGTTTCAATTTCTGATAATTTTTTTTGTACTTTTCAGAAGATCCGAGCATAAGAAGTATTGCGGCGCGAGGTATTTTTTTTCGGATGAACGGAGCCGCTTCCAAAAGATATTGGAAACCTTTTGATTCTCCCGGTCTCCCCCAGGAAAGGCAGACAAATTTATTTTCAAGATTAAGTTCCTTTCGTATTTTTTGTGCTTTATCCTTACTAAAATGTTTTGGCTTCCAGAAACCATAATCAAATCCGTTGTAGATAGTAATTGCCTTTTCCGGCTTGATTCCATGATTAAGAAGATCTTTTCTAGTAGCATTAGAAACGCAGATGTATTTGTCAAAGGGGAGAAAATACAACGTCCTTTCCAACAGATCGTGCAATGTTGCTTTTAGGTATGAGAATCCCGTAACATCTTTCCATTTTCCAACCCATACTTCATGTACAGTAAGGATAACCGGTTTATGGGTTAATTTTGCACCTAGCCAGGCAGGGGGGGCACCATTAAAAGTAGTTGTTTGGATTACATCGGCTTTCTTAGCCAGCTTTAATACTTTCGGAATGGATAAAAAAGAAAAAAGGTAACGGTTGTTGAAGCAATTAACCCTATGCACTTTAACTCCATTGATCTCTTCATGGCTTTTGGTTCCAGGAAGCTTAGTGGTAATTATAGCAACGCGATTTCCTTTTTTCACTAATCCTTCTGCTAAATTCTTGAAGAGGACTTCTGCACCGCCATAATGGGGGTGATAATTTTCACAAATGAAGAGAATTTTCATATTAGTAGTTTCTATTTATTTGAGGTTCTTTAGTACACTGACGGTTTGCTTCTTCAAGAGCTTCTTTTCTGACGTATACTTCTAATTTTTTTTCAAGTTTTTTAACCGTACTATAATTGAAAAATCCCAGTCCTAACAGCACAAAGAACCCCAACACCACAAAAAAGTCTAAACGGCGGTAAAATTTCAGATTTCCAGAAATAAAATCAAGGGATGACGGCTTAATAGCTACCATCGCAAGAAGTATCCATCCAAAAAACCAAACTGCAAATTCAGTCTTACTCAATTCTTTTCTCTTGTACTTCACAAAAGTAAAATACATCATTCCTAGGCCAAAAATTATTCCCAATAACTGAATCCAAAAAGTTGTGCTTAACGCCATATTTTCCACCCAATCATTTTTACGACAATCCCCACTCCGTCGAAGACGGTTGTTCCTTTATATTTGTCTGCATAAATTGTTTCTATGGGGACAGTAGTGTGTTTTAGTTTTTTTTTTCCGGCACGTATGGCCATTTCCGTTTCTACATAATAGTCTGTAGCCCCCCAGCGTATCTGCGGATAAGCAGCAGTCCTGAAACTTCGGTAACCGCACTGGCTGTCTTCTACCCTAACTCCATACAACAGCTGAAGCATCTTAGTGATTACTTTATTGCCAAATTTGAACACTTTGGGCATTGACTCCGGAGCTTTTCGACTTCCGAAAGCGATATCGTGTTGTTCTAAGGCCGATATAAAAGAAGGTATCTCTTTTGGATCGTGCTGACCATCGGCATCAAGAGTAATTATTTTTTCTACCTCACGTTTAAGGGCATAATCGCAACCTGTTTTCAATGCTGCCCCTTTTCCAAGATTTACTTTATGTCTTACTACCTTTGCTCCGGCTCTGGCGGCTTCTGCTGCAGTGTTATCCCGCGAACCGTCATCAACAACAATTATATTTGAAGCAAATTTCTTAGTGTTGGTTATAACTTCGAAAATGGTTTTACCTTCATTATAAGCTGGAATGATAACTGCTTCAGTAACCCCATTAACCATGCTTAACTTACTGATAATCCCCTTATAAAAATTGTGGAAGAAGAAGGCGGTATAGTAATTGTGAATAATCTTCGTACATTTGGTCACAATTACTAATAAGCAAAGGCGTGGATAAATATACGATTATTTAACACATTTGCTATATCATTGAAAAAGTATCGTTCTAGAAAAGACAATTATTCTTCATAATCATTCTTCAGCAAAGAAAGCATTATTTTTCTGCTGGCAGCTGTAATCAACCCTCCAAGTGATTATTTTTCCACCATTGATATTCTGCGCTTCGTCAAACTTGCTGAAACATTTTAGACCATAGCCTTGGAGGAAATAAAGCTTAGTAAACATGCTATTGGCTTGTAAAGTATCGGCAGCCAGGAACACGTAATCATTTCCAGTAGGAATAAGAACTACAGAAAACCCTGAAGTAGTCCCTGAAAACTTTTTTTCTACTATCCCTTGCTGGTTCGCATACACAATAGAGTTAGGATAAACTTCGCTCTGAGTTTCAAATTTGGCCGAATAATTAACAAGATCAATATTTAGGATGAAATTTTTACCTTGAATCGATCCGGAACAGCGAAGCTTATTTTCAGTAGTATTTTCACATCCTTGCGGTCCAGAAATATATCCTGGCCAAGGAGAAATCCAACGATCAGCATCGGAAGATTTGATCTCTGAATGCAGCTGTTCTGCTTGTTCTGAGCTTAAATTAAAATTTTCAACAAGATAAGGGATTGCTTCTGCTCTTGAAAGTTTTTTAGTATTTAGATACATTACTGCTCGATTGAAATCCCAGCTGCCAAAATGACCCCATACACCAGCTTTTCCTACCATATCTTCTGAAGTGATATAAAAGTCTTCAGGGGGATTGTCGCAATGAGTATATTTTATCACTGTTGCTGCTTCTTCAGCAGTTCCTTTTTCTTGCTTTAATGTTTTGAGAGCAACATTCTTATCCAGAACAACTATTTCGTTCAAAAGCTTTACTGATTTAGGAGTGTCGTTGAGAACCTTATCTACTTCATCGAAGGCAGTATTCTGTCCGCAGTTGAGCATACGAACGATTCCAACGGTATTTTTTTCATCATTAGTTAAAAGTGATTTTCCCACCCAATATGCGCCCCACGAGGTTTGACTTCCCCCATCAAAAGTTACTGGTCTTTCGGCAATAGCCCTAAACCAGTGTCCAAAATCCCACCAGGAGGTTATAATTATGTTTTCTGGAGCTTCATTTTTGATTTTGTTAAGAGCATT
>CAYRMP010000013.1:0-15932 GCA_964425545.1 uncultured Methanosarcinales archaeon
CATTTATTATTATTATTATTATTATTATTATTATCTAAATGTTCTTCGGCTTTTTGTAACAGCATATCTAGAAATTGTCCGCTCCTTAGATTTAACTCCTTTCTTTCATAAAAATAAATAAATTGTTCGTGAGAAGAAAGAGCAACACTATCTGCATTTTTATCACAGTTTTCATCGTAAATGATTAATTCTCTTCCTTCTGTTTGGGGCATTTTGAGATAGCAGTTCCCATTGCTGTCTTTTATGTAAATTGATTCTATTTTATCAACAACTACGGGATAATTAGCATAATCTGTTTGCGGGGCAGCGCAGCTCAAACTGAACCCATAAAAAATCCCAGCATACAGCATCTTCTTCATTTTATGATCTTCCCCAAATTTATCTTTTGCACTTGCTTAGTATTTGGATAAATTAAAATTATCCTTTGGAAGAGAGAGTAAACTATATAAACAATATAAACTTACTTATACTTAAAGTGGATGATAGATGGTTTTAGAACACATATTTCCTGAAGATTGGCTGGAACGAAAAGGAATCTATGCTTTCTTATTAGGAGTAGGTTATTCTATTATTGGTGTTCTCATTGCTTCAATTTTATTCCCGGGAGATCCAGCTCTTGTTGCAGTAGCTTTTACTTCAATGTTACTGCTTCCGGAACTATACAAAATTTTTTCCATAGAAGAACGACAAGAAAGCCTGGAGCAGCGCGTTTCTCTCAGAAGTCTTTGGAGAGACGATATCGAAGTCATCCGTATTTACATCTTTCTTTTTTTAGGCATAATGTTAGTTTATTCAATAGGCACAATTCTTCTTCCAGAACTACAGGCCAACAATCTTTTCCGTGAGCAGCTGGAAATCCGTTTCGGGCAGGGATTTGCCGGTTCAGCTACTGCTGGTTCAGCTACTGGAGAGATTTTCTCCAGCGGATTATTTTTTGTATTATTAACTAACAATTTTCTGGTTTTAATGGCTTGTTTTATCTTAGCGCTTCTTGCCGGCGATGGTGCTATCTTCTTGATCTCCTGGAACGCTTCCGTCTGGGGAACTATTTTCGGTCTTACTGCCAAGAATGCAGCTTTATTTTCCGGACAACATCCTTTATACTTTTTTGGTCTTATCATGGCCATTGTTTTCCCGCATATGATCATTGAAGCCATTTCGTATTTCTTGGCCGCAATTTCCGGCAGTGTAATTTCAAAAGATGTATTATTAGAACAGTTTGCTTCCGAGCGTTTCTTTGAAGTGTTCGGATTTAATTTATACCTGTTATTGTTTGCTCTACTGTTTTTACTCCTGGGAGCGATAATTGAAACATTTGTGCTGCAGAATGTCAGCATTTATCAAGAGATAATCCAGATGAGTTTTAGTGCGTTGGGGGGTTGATTGATACTTATTATTATTATTATTATTATTTCTCATCATGCGGCTTGCACGTTTCATAAAAATCGCATTGGCCGCCGTTCCATTTGCATAAAGAATTAACTGTTTTAGGATAATCTTTCTTCTCCTCGGTAGCAGAAGTATGCGCGTGAATTAATTCGATTTCTCTCTTGGCCAGCTTTAACAATTCTTCATCGACCGTAATAAGTTTCAATTTATGTCGTAAAAAGAATATTCCTGCTTTAGAAGGAAGTTTGCCGTGCTTCTCAAAATATAATAGGCTGTAAATAGCTAGCTGTAATTTGATACTGTCCTTAACTTCAAGGCTGGAATTGGTCTTGTAATCGATGATATGCACTTCCTCTTCGATATGCTGGATTGCATCAATAAATCCCCTAACAGAATAGTTATCGGAAACATATTGCATCTCCCTTACTGGAGTAAGATAGGCGAAAGCTTCTTGCAGGGGGATTTGTTTTTTTTGCATGATCCCTTCCATTCTTTCAAAAAACTGATTGCTCCAATTTATCAGCATCATCATGGTTTCTTCAAAGTAAAAGCGTAATTGGTCCTGAGTGAGTTTTAATTTTTGCAATTCTTGATCTTTTGTTTTCCAATGGAAGAGAAGAAGTTTCTGAAGAGCCTCGCGCGATTTTTGTTTGTAGTTCTCTCGGGTGTATGAACTGACATCTACATCAAAAAAATGTTCCAGGCAAGAGTGGGCAATGTTTCCCCGTACAGTATGCACGCTGGGAAAGGAGGGGAGCTTTTCGATATATTGATAATAATACTTTCTCTGGCACTGCTTAAATGTATTAATAGATGACGGAGATTCAACTCTTTTAGCCATAGAACAACGCCTCCTCTTTTTTTAGTATAGCTAATGTGTTAAATATTCGACTATTTTTATACACATTTGCTATTAGTAATTGTGAATTGGCTGGTTTTTCAATGTTCGATAATTATTCACAATTACTATAATTGCAGGAAGTTGATTCTTTAAATGTTTTTCCATGCTTGAAACAGAGATGCTGCCAGAAAATATGAAAATCACTCCTTTCGACGCAGAAAAAGCCTTATTTTTATGTGTATTTTAGTTGAGGACAATAGTTTCGCATATTAGTTTAGCCTCAACTAATGTTTGAAAGACCCGCATTATTTATGCGTTATTTAGGTCTTTCATTATTTTCCACAAAGTTTTATAAATACACTCTAGAATATAATTTCCTATGTCTATGCCAGAAGATCCAGAAATGCAGATAATACGAGTAAGACTTCCCCAAAGGCAGGAAGTGCTCGGTATTGTGCAGCAAAGATTGGGTGGCAGCAGAATGAAAGTTCTTTGTTTAGATGGAAAAGAGCGCATCTGCAGAATTCCCGGCAGATTAAGAAGGAATCTTTGGGTTAGAGAAAATGACGTAGTTATTGTTGAACCTTGGGAATTAGGCGGTCATGAAAAAGGAGACATCGTGCATAAGTATCAGGGCAAAGCAGAAGTAGCATTCTTGAAGAGAAAAGGATACTTGAAGAATTTAGAAGAAGAATTCTGAATAATCACCTAACTAATCATTACTACTTCAAAATAGAAAATTATTTAAAGATAATACCCTAAAACAATCCATGGCAAACAAAAGCGTAGGTAAATTATTCTTTCAAGCATTTCTATTATTAGTTCTTTTATTTGGCTTAGTTGACTTAATTGTAACAAAAAGCAGTAAATTTGCAGTATTGGAGTTAGTTGTACTAGCTTTATTATTGCTATTTTCAGTAGTCGGATTAATCTCTTATAAAAATTCTGGAAACAAAGTGTTATTCTTTGTTTTTATGTTATACACAGTTAATGTACTAGTATTATGGTATTTTAATAATTCATTATATCTGGTCTTGCTGGTGGCAAGTCTTGTTGGTTTCGCAGTAAGCATGCCTAGCCGTGCTAGTAACTGCCTAGAAAGTAAATGTCAAGAAAAAAGCAAATGTTGTGACAGCAGTAGTTGTGAAACCTATTCTGGTTCAGTTAAAACATCTTCGCCACCTCCGCAGAAAGTGGGAGAATTAAAGGTAGTTGAGTCAAAAGTAGTTGAATCAAAAGAATCAGCTGCTCCCGTGAAAGCAAAGTTCACCCCAGGTAAATATGTAGCCAGCAAAAGAAGCAATGTCTATCATGAACCAAAATGTGAATGGGCTAAGAAAATCCAAAAAGATCGTCGCGTCTGGTTTGTTTCTCGTGAAGAAGCCTTAGGTAAAGGATACAAGAAACACGGCTGTGTGCAATAATTATTTGAATTTTCTTAATTTTTTTTGATAAGGATTTTTATTTTCAGTTTTATTTCTGTTTCCAATAATACCACACTAACCCCGCAACTGATACAGAAATCGCCATGTCAGCAATGTTGAACACCGGCCAGAATCCCACATCAATAAAATCTACTACATACTGCCGCAAAACCCTGTCAATCAGATTTCCGGCAACTCCTCCTAAAAAAAGACTAAACAATGCCTGTGTCCATGCTTCTTGCGGTATTTTATCATAAAAAAAAATTACTGCCATCATTACAACTGCAGAAATCACCGCCAGAATTGCCATCTGTCCCTTAAAGATGCCAAATCCTGCCCCAGTATTGTTTACAAAATGGATAAATAAAAAACCAAGTTTCCATTCTGGCATTTTTAAAGCAACATAATATTTAGTCAATTGATCTGAAAAAATAGTAACTAAAGCAATAGCAACAAAAATAATCAAATACTTATTTTCTTTACCCTTCACCATAATCGTTCGCGTCGCTGCTGCTGCACGCCGGCTGCCCGTTCCAAGTTTGCAGTTCGTTGATCCAATGAAGAGAGCATTACTTTAATTGTATCCAGTTTGCTGCTGATCAATTCCAAATCCTTATTTATATTTTCCAGGGGTTGAGAAAATGCTGCCGGTTGTTGTTGGAATGTTGTTTGCTTATATGGCGATCCTTTTATCGTTGCCGGTCTGCTTGGTTCTTGATCTGGAAAAGGGCTTCGTTCCTCAAAATCGGGCTGTTCTGCATTTAAAGGGTCGTCTTTTATTCCAGTTTTGAGCTGTTGATCCGCTAAAGCATCAAAATCAAGTTCATCATCATGTCTCCAGAACAAAATTTTATTTAAGATACCCATAAAGGAAAGAAGGTGTTTAGAGTTTAAATTGTTTTCTAATGCCTGCTACACTAGGCGAACGTTCTCAAGTTAGGCATTCACTTCGTGAATCCTCACGATGAAAAGAGAACCTCTAGCCAGATTTCACCAATAGAAATTGATCTTATAAAAATTATGCTTTTCATCAATCAGCACTTTTACATCCGGCTTAATCAAATCATAACAAACATAAGTAAATGGCAGAAATGGTTCGACAAAAGCATATACTTCCCGCTGGCTCATACTTTGTCCTTTCTTCTCTTTCAATTTTTTCTCCTGCAGCAACCGCCATCTCTTATGCACTTCTGACGAATCTGCTTTCAACATTATTTGGTAATCTAACCACTTCCAGATTGGCCGGTATTCTTTAATGAAATTAAGTACAATCTTATGATCCTGCAGTTTTGGATCTATTTTTTTGATAGCAATACTATTTTTCTTACAAATCTCCAACAATTTATGAGAAGAAACAGTAGGTATTCCCACACACCATCCTTCCAATATAATAAAATCATGCCTTCCCTTGATTTTCCTGTTTTTAGGAAGAACATCTCCTTTCCCCTGATATAACGACTTATCAAAAACGGGGATTTCAAAATCCTTTCCTTCTTTCGCTTTCTTTAATGTTTCCAATAATAATTTCACCCGATGCGTTCCCGGTAGTCCGCGGGGAATCTGATAAAAACGATTAGCCGGAAATTTCTTTTGCAGTTTTTGCCGCTCATCATAGCTTTTGTAAAAATCGTCCAGAGAAAAAGACTGTACTTTGAATCCTTTCTTCTTCAATCGTTTCTCTAGAGATTTGATAATGGTGCTCTTTCCCGTACCTTGGCCGCCCTGAATGCCAACAATCGTAGTAGTTCCTTTTCTATGAATTTCATTTAATTTTTCTACGATTGGAAATATTATCTTTTTCTCTTCTGCTTTAGTAAAATTACATTCTCCCACATTGGTAAGAAAGAAATTTTTGTATTTAAATTTATCACTTCAACTTCATTCAAACCCATCAAAACTTATTTAAAGTAAAATTAAGATTAAACTTCTCATGACCAAATCAAACTTCCTTTTAGTGGACTTGAACGAACCGAGAACCAAGAAACTGGCAGAAACCATCACCAGCGAAACCAGCAGGAAAATCCTCTCCCATTTGGTAGAAAAGGAAGAGACTGAAGCCAATATGGCTAAACTGCTTAATCTGCCTATTTCTACCGTTCATTATCATTTGCAAAAACTGAAGGAAGCAAACCTGATTACAGTTGAAGAATTCCATTACAGCCAGAAAGGCCGCGAAATTCTTCATTATAAATTAGCTAACAAATACATTATCATCGCTCCGCAGCATATTTCTGGTTTGAAAGAGAAACTTAAAGGAATTTTTCCAGTTGCGCTAGCCGTTTTAGGAATCAGCGCAGTCATAAAATTGATTCAGAATACTTCTCAAACAGTTCCAGGAATGGAAGCAGCAGAATCATTAACTGCGGATGCTGCTCCAGAAATAGCTATGAAACTGGCTCGAGAAGCACCAGTTATCCAACAGCAACCAGATATCCAACAGCAACCAGATATAGCCTTATGGTTTTTAATAGGGAGTATGGCTGCGTTGGTGATATATTTGATTGCAGAATTGATTAAAGAAAAGATGAGAAAATAAAGAAATAAAAAAATAAAGAAAAAGTAAACTTATTTCTTCTTAGTGTCGTTCTTCCTGAACTTCTTCCATCCCAGCCATACTAATACCGCGGCAATTGCGTATGGAATCAATCCTACGATTAATTTCAATAACGCATTTACACTGGAGATGAATTTAGTTACTAATTCAGAAAACTTCACTAACACTGCATCTACATACTCAGACTGTTTTTCAGTGATGGTCACGTAAATGGTCGAGTATTCTACTCTGTTGCCAGTATTCTTTAATTGTTCTTCCAAGTACTTGATGGTTCTTTCTTGGTTGAAGATGCGGTCGCTCAATTCAATCTTATCAGAAATGACTGTTGCTTCCGCTAACATTTCCTTATATCTGGCCAGGCGTTCTTTTTCTGCCTGCAGTTCTGCTTCCAATGACACAAATTGTTCAGTGATGTCATCAGCATTTTCATTGAACCAGGTGACTTCACCTATTTCTTTCAACTGCGAAACAACTGCGCTGTATTTTTCTTCTTCTACCTTAATAGTGTAACTTCCGGAAAAATATGTTCTTCTTCCGTCACCATAATCATACTTCTGCGCATTTTCGTTCAATAGTAATGCATCAGCAGTCTTTACGAGACTTTTCAATTTACTTTCGGCATCTTGGAAAGTTCCCCGTTTTACTTCCGTAGTCATGGAAGCTGTTTTAGTAATCTTTCTGTCAACTACTTCAGGAGCAAAGCTATCACTATAGATTGGTGCGGGCATACCAATTCCCATTTTTGAATCAGCTGCTATTCCACCGTAAGCTCTTTCCGCGAATCCGCCTTGAAACATACCTTGTTGTAAAGTTTCCACTGCTGGCAATCCCATAAACAACACTAACACTACTGCTAATAATAATACTATTAGCCAGTTATCTTTTATTCTCTGAACTTGTTCTTTAATCGTCATGGTTTATTCCTCCGTTGTGAGTTATGAACTCTAGAAATAAAACTAGTATATAAATGCTACAAAGACTTCGAAATGAGTTGAAGTTAAGATTAGATTAGTTTATGTTCTTCCAAGAAAGATTTAACCTTTTTGAACATTTTAGCATGCCCCCGATTATTTGGATGTAAACCATCATCTAATTCTTCTTTTTTAAGATTTTCAATCAGGGGGATAAAAAAAATCTTATTTTTTTTGCAAAAAGTTTCTATTGCTGAATTATAAGCTTTGATATTCTCATTATCATAATATGCAATTAGGTTCCAAGGGACGGGCATGGTTTTAGATTCATCAACCTTAGTTAATCCTACAAAAACAACCTTTTCCGTAAAACGTTTTGCCTTTTTCATTAAAGCCGCAAGATTTTCTTGGAATTTTGCTAAACTGATTCTGGGGTTATTTTTTGAATGTACATATTGAGAATCGTTAGTACCGATCGCGATTAGGATTAAATTTGGTTCTCTGGCGACACATTCAGCTTCAAGACGCTCTAAAAGGTCATCAGAATTGTCTCCGGATATTCCTAAATTATAGGTTGCAATAAAATTCTTCTTGCGAAGATAGAATTTCAATTGATCTGCCCATCCTCCTTTTTCAGGATCATTTACACCAAGAGTTATACTATCGCCAAAAATACAGATAGATGTCATAAATAACTTCAAAAGAAAAAGAATTAATAAAGATTTCTCATGGTCTAGTCCTTTCCGGATCTCTGGGCAACAATACTGCTTCCCTGATATTATCTAACTTCAATAACCGCTGTGTAATTCTATCTAAGCCAAACCCTGCTCCGCCATGCGGAGGAACTCCGTATTGAAAAATTTCTGCATATTCGGCCATCTGATCTAAATCTATGCCTTTAGCCTTTGCTTGTTTCTTAAGAATTTCATATCTATGCTCACGCTGTGCCCCAGTACAAATCTCTACACCATTGAACAATAAATCAAATGATTTGGTAACATCGGCTCTTCCTTCAGGTTTCATATGATAAAATGCTCTGACTGCTGCAGGGAATAAGGTAATGAACACAAATTCTGAACCATACTTCTCTTTAACCAATTCTCCCAGCAGTTTTTCTCCTTCTGGATCAAGATCTTCATCATCTCTGTACTTTTTACCTTTAGTTCCGCCAGGAACATCACGAACGGAGTGACTTGACTTAGCCAGTATCTTCTTAGCTTCTTCCATGGTGATGCGGGGGATTTTATTTGGGACTTCTAATTCTACTCCTAAAGTTTTCAGCTCTTCAGCTGCTTCTGAAGATAAATTACTCATCAAATAGATGAACATCTCTTCAATCAAATCCATTACCTCATCATAATCATTGATGAATCCCATTTCAAAATCTACGCCGGTAAATTCAGTTAGATGCCGGGTAGTGTGCGATTTTTCTGCTCTGAAGATGGGACCGATTTCATATACTCGCTCAAAACCTCCAGTTACAAACATCTGTTTGTAAATCTGCGGTGATTGAGCTAAATAGGCTGGTTTTCCAAAATAATCTAAAATAAACAATTCTGCTCCAGATTCTACACCAATAGTAGTTATCTTTGGAGTATTAATATTAGTAAATCCTTTGCCGTCAAAGAAATTAGTCAAAATCTTGACAATTTTTCCTCTTACCTTAAAAATAGCTTGTTTCTTTAGATTTCTGGTATCTAAAAAGCGGTGATCTATTCGTTTATCAATATGGGTTTGCCCCTTATCGGAGTTATCTATAGGCAGCGGAGTTGCTGCGGCTGACAAAACAGAAATGGTCTTAATTAATACTTCAATTCCCCAACGGGATTCCTTGTTTTTCTTAGGTGTTCCCACAATTTCTACTACAGATTCATTAGTAATAGCACCTAAAGCAGTAAAAGAAGCATCTTCGGTTGTGCCTTTCAAGGCAATTGTTTGCATATCACCAGTTCTATCGCGGAGTATGAGAAATTTTATTTTGCTCAGGTTTCGCAGATCCTGCACCCATCCCTTTAGCAAAACTTCCTTATCCAAATGATTTCCAAGTTGATTGATTAATATTCTTTCCATAAAAGCCTAAAATAAAGGGCTCCTTTTTATTGTTTTCTATAGAAAATTTTACAAATCAGGCAAATATTCATTTTTTTCTAAGTTTTAGTTGCGGACAAGAGCTAATTATAATAATATCCGCAACTAATGTTTGAAAGACAGGTATAAATATAACTTACTTGCGTCTTTTATTATTTTCAGTCCAAAGTGCTTTAGTTGCAGAAAATCTATCAAATTGGGCTGTTAATTTAGTTTTTTAAAAAATCAAGAGATTGATTAGAACTTAAAAGAAGAAAAAAAAAAGAAAATTACTCGTTGAAGAGTTTATCTTCTTTTTTTCTTTGCTGCTGCTTTTTTCTTAGCCATCTATAATACACCTCTTTGATTAATGATAGAGAAGTAAATACTTTTACCTATTTAAATGTATAGGATATTCAGCCTTTTTATTTTTCTGCAGCAATAATTTTTTCAATGTTAAAAGGTGTACAACAATTCTAAAACTTTTTTTTCTCGTCGGTAAATTACTTTCTGGCCGTTCCAAAGGCCAAAATCTGTTTTTTTCGTGATTTTCTGATTTTTTTAAATGTTATTGGTTATCAGAATTAAGAAAGAGGAGAATTAGCTTTTTATAAAAAATCTAAAATGATTTCTAATATTCTATCTCAATCATATCTCCCTCTTTGGGGATATAATTGCCGAATGCAGTGGAATTGTCTCCATTTACAGTCATATGCAGGTCATTGCTGCAATACTGCCTTAAATCAAAAGTAAGGCATTGGGTATCTAAAATGATCTTAGTTTTTTCTAAGATATAATATAATGAGAGTTTCGGGCTAAAAGATTGAACCTCATTTCCTTTAAATGTTACAAAAATGTTCTTACTGTCGCTCCTTTCTTCCAAAGTTACATTTTTGATATCTATTCTGAATGAACTGGGATTTTGATCATATTCATAATAAGGCTTTTCTTCGCAGGAATTCACTGCGCAAAGATTTTGCAGACACAACACTTTAAGAGGTTCATCTTCACAAAGAAGATAACAATCAGCATCATTATTGCAAAGTCTTGGTTCTACTGCCGAATCGGAAGAGGAGTTATTTAAAATGCTGGGGATTACAAAACCTAATACTAACATTACTAAAAAGATTATTATAACCACCTTACTGAATAATTTCTCTGTTTTTGCCATAACTGTTTCTCATAAATGATGAATATACTGAAATTCCTTAATTTTTGAACTGAATTTCATATATAGTTCGCGTATTACTCAATTATAATGTTTGATTTTAAAGGAAACTCACCATATAAAGAAATAAAAAGAAGAAATAGTTAAATATTTCTATTCTGTAGTTGATGGCGGAGGTTATTCAACTACCAAAGTGCCTTTCATTCCCCGCCAGTCTTCACAACTGCCGCAGGTAAAGTCAAAAGATCCAGCTTTGTCAGCCACAAACTCCACTTCGGTTGTTCCAGAAACTGTTTTCTCAACGCCTAACGCGGGTACAGCGAAGGTAAAATCCAGATCACTAGGTACAATGGTTACGACAACCGTGCTTCCTTTTTTCACTGTTACTTCGTTAGGTTGGAAAATCCATTTTTTGGCGTTAAGTGTCAGTTTTACTGTTTCACCGGTAGCTGCTGGTTCTTCAACGACAGGTTCTTCAACTTGCGGTTCCGCTGGAACTTGAGGAGCTAGTTCTGGCTCATCTTGGACAGGTGCTTCTGTTTCTGCTCCTGCGACAGCTAAGGCAGCTTCAATCTCTTTTTCAAAGACAGCATACGGTTGAGCACCGCTTATCAATTTGCCATTGACAAAGAAGGCAGGTGTTCCGGAAACTCCATATTTCTGTCCGTCTGCCATATCTTTTTTGACTGCTTCAAGATATTTCAATCCTTTGTAGCAATCATTAAATTGTTCAGTATCTAAATCTAAGTCTTCTGCCCATTTTTTATAATTTGCATCGCTCAATTCTGCTTGATTCACAAAAAGCAAGTCATGATATTCCCAGAATTTATTCTGTTCATCAGCGCATGCTGCAGCTAAAGCAGCAGGTTCAGCTTCAGGATGGAATTCTAAAGGAAAGTATTTGTACACCATCTTAACTTTTCCATTTTCAACATAGTTCTTTATGACTAGCTTTAGGGATTCATCATTTGCCTTTTTACAGAAAGGGCATTGAAAATCTGAGAATTCTACTAAAGTTACCTGAGCATTTGCGGAACCTAAAACCGGGTCATCATCATCTACTGATATTTCAATAGCTTGAGCATCATTTCCAGAAAGTTTCTCTTCTTTGCCGGGGATTGCTTCATTGGTATTCAATCCTTGTGGGAAAAAAAGATTTCCATCCTTAGTTACGTAAGAATTAATGGTCTGTCCAGCTACGGCCAGAGTTATCTTATAAAGCGTATCTAATTCTTCAGACGATTGCACTTCAGCCTGAAAGGGCGCTTGAAGCAGCTGCGTGTTTACATAAGTTAGAACTTTCTGTTCTGCTTCTGGTAAAGTCACAGTTGTTGTAGCTGCTCCAGTAACAGCATTCTTTTCCAAAAAATTAAACCCTTGAGTAAATACAGACAACACTAATAGCACCAGCATCAAGCCAGTCAATGCTTTCCAAGTGGAAACTTCCTTAAATAAACCTGAACTTTTGCTGTCATCTTCCCAAGGATTAATTGGAGAAGACATTTCTACTGCTGGTTTTGTTTCTTTAACTTGTTCTTTTGCAGGTTTAATGTTTGCAGTTACGGTTTCTTTCTTAACGTGAGCTTCAGAATTCTTTTTTTCTTTATGTTCTTTTGTTTCAGTTAATATCTCTACGGCAGCGGTTTTTTCTTCCGCGAAAGCCTCTTTACTGGTTTTAACTGCATTAATCTTTTCACTTTTTTTAACTGCGCTTTTCTTGACTGCTGGGTGGCTTGCCTTTTTTACCATCTTGCGCAGCCTTAATTCCTTTGGCTCTTCCAGAGACTCTATTTCTATCTCTTGACTTTTAGAAGGCGCAGGAGGAAAATCATCTAAATCTTCTATGAATTCCTCTCCGAAAAAAGTATCCCCCATATCATCTAGTTGTTTTTGTTCCATCAAAAAACACCCCTGTTTTTCTTGTTTTTTGAGGGTTCAAGAAAGATTTTGTCTTTCTGAGTTGAAAATCTACGATATTTGTGTTCAAAAAATTCCTGATTTTTTGATACCACGAAACACCACCCTCACTTTTTTATGGTATCTTTAGAAACGTGGATAAATAATTTATAAAGATTTATGTGATTGAAGAAACAGGTTTGGCACAATAGGTGTTATGGGATGCCTCTATTAAAGAATTAATCTTTCTGCGGGTCAGTTCCTACAAAATCTTAATAAAGCCAAACTATTTAATAGACAGAGATGGAGTTTAAAATCTATAAAAAAGAGAATGAGAATATACATCGTTATCCCACCGAGGATGTAAAGACTGCTCAAAAATTTGCGCAAGAGTTAAAGAATGAGTTGGGCGACTTTCTTCTAAGTGTGGTTGTTTTTGGCAGTTCTGCCCGGAAACAAACTTCGCCGGAAAGCGATATTGATGTATTAGTAATCACTGATGATACTCGTTTTCAGCTTAGTGAAGCGTTGATAGAAGGATATCGGCTCATCGTAGAGAAGCAAGTAATCCGTATTTCGCCTAAGCTCCATATTACTTCCATGACTTTTACTTCCTTTTGGGAATATGTTAAAGCAGGAGATCCAGTTATCGTCAATATTTTACGAGACGGGGTAGCTTTAATAGACACGGGATTTTTTGAACCATTACAAATTCTGCTTAAAAATGGCAGAATCAGGCCGACTGAAGAGAGCATCTGGCGTTATTTTGGCCGGGCGCCGCAAACCTTGCTTAATTCCAAATGGCATGTCTTGCAAGCTACTCTTGATTTATATTGGGCAGTTATAGATGCTGCTCATGCCGCTTTGATGCGCGCTAAAGAAGTCCCGCCAACTCCAGAGCATGTCGCTGATATGCTTGATAAGGTGTTTGTAAAACATGGTCTGCTGGAAAAGAAATATGTTGAAACCATGCGTAAATTCTATCATCTTAGCAAACTAATTGTCCATAGAGAAATTAAAGAAGTGAAAGGTTCTGCCTATGATCAATATGCTCACGAAGCAGACGAGTTTACCAAACGGATGAAGCGCCTTATTGAACGGGGAAAGATGTGAATGAGGAAAAGCGATCGCTTACCGGTTATTTTACTGATCATTTTTACAATTTTTTGGATTGTTGCGGCCATAAATCCTTACAATCGATTGGTGTGGCTGACAGAGAATGCGTTAACAGTATTGTTTATCGGGTTTCTGACTTTAACATATAAGAAATTTCGTTTTTCTAATACCAGTTATGTTCTTTTGTTTTTATACATGATATTTCACACTATCGGCAGCTATTATACTTATACTAATATGCCCCTATTTAATTGGATCAAAGACTATTTTGATTTAAGCAGGAACCATTATGATAGGTTGGTTCATTTTTTCTTTGGACTGGCGTTTTATTTTCCAATTTACGAGTTTACCACAAAAAAACTAAGATTGAGGGGTTGGGAAAGCTATTTTCTTCCTTTTTTAGTTATCATTTCTTTCAAAGCAATTTATGAGATATTTGAATTTCTTGCTGTAATTGTCGCTCATAGTTCTGTCATAGGGGGGAGTTTTTTAGGAATGCAGGGAGATCAGTGGGATGCTCAGAAAGATATCATGTTCGGAATTAGCGGAGCGGCTATTAGCATGGTGATTTGCCGGCTGAGGAAAAGATTGTAGGAAATAACTCTTTTGAATTTTTCAATCAAAACATTTAATAATCTCTTTCTATGTCTAGTCTTTAATGAAAGATATTATTCTCAAATATGCTCTTAAAAATGCTTTAGATTTTAATGGCAAGGTAAATCGGAATGTTGTTTTAGGTCTGGTTCTGCGTGATAATCCGGCTTTAAAGAAAGATGTTCCAAAAGTTTTGAAAGAAATAGAAAGCATCATCAAAGAAGTTGAAGCCTTTCCGCCGGCAAAAGTAAAGAAGGAACTGCAAAAGCTGGCGCCTGAACTTCTTAAGGAAAAAAAGGAAGAACCAGAAGAAGGGCCATTGAAATCTTTACCTAACGCAGTGAAAGGAAAAGTAGTGGTAAGAATAGCTCCTTCTCCTTCCGGGCCTTTACATATAGGTCATGCTTATGGTACTTCTTTAAATTATGAATACGCTAAGATGTATGATGGTAAATTTATAGTTAGGATAGAAGATACTAACCCGGAAAATCTTTATCCCCCTGCTTACAATTTAATTCCAGAAGACGCGCAGTGGCTTACTGATAATCATGTTGCCAGCGTATTTGTACAATCCTCCCGCTTAGGAACATATTACGATTATGCTGAACAGCTAGTGCAAAAAGGCAAAGCCTATGTCTGCAAGTGTAATCAAGATGAATGGCGGGAGAAAAAGAATCAAGGGATCACCTGCCCCTGCCGGAACCTGTCAGCAAAAGAAAATCAACTGCGCTATGCTAAAATGTTTTCTGAATACGCCGAAGGTGAAGCTGTTCTTCGTTTGAAAACAGATATTAAACATAAAAATCCAGCTATGCGCGATTTTCCCCTCATGAGGATTAATGAACATGTACATCCCAAAACAGGCAAAGAACAAAAAGTATGGCCATTGATGGTTTTTTCTGTTGCTATCGATGATCATGAAATGGGAATTACTCACGTACTGAATGGAAAAGATCACGCTGACAATGAGGTAAAAGAAAAAATCATAATGGAATTATTTGGATGGAAGACACCTGAATACAAACATTGGGGCATGATTAACTTTGAAGGATTTACTCTCAGCACTACTCAAACTAGGCACGCCATAGAACAACAGCAATATGAAGGCTGGGACGATCTTCGTTTGCCTTTTCTTCCTGCTTTAAGAAGACGCGGATATCAACCGGAAGCTTTCCGTAAATTTGCTGTCGGAGTTGGATTAAGCCTTGCTGATAAAACGGTCACTCAAGAAGAATTTTGGAAAATGATTAACTCTTTTAATCGGGAAATAGTAGAGCCGAATGCTAACCGGTATTTCTTTGTGCGCGACCCAGTAGAAATTTCTATAAAAGGCGCTCCTAAAAAAGAATCTAAAATAGACTTGCATCCAGACTATCCTAAACGCGGAAAAAGAACCCTTTCTGTAGATGGAAAAGTGTTTATTTCTCAACAAGACCTAAAAAAATTAGGTAAAGGAAAAGTTCACCGCCTCATGGATTATTGTAATTTTACTCTTGACGGCAAGGGCTGGAAGTTTTTTTCAGAAAGTTATGATGATTACAAAAATAGCCCGGATAAAGGTTTTATCATCCATTGGCTGCCTGTTTCAAAAGAATTGCCGCAGGTTGAAGTCTTGCTAGATACGGGAGAAAAAGCTCTCGGCGTAGGCGAGAAAGGTCTTAGCCAATTGAAAGAAGGCCAGATTGTGCAGCTGGAAAGAATGTACTTTGCGAAATTAGACAAAATAGACCAAATAGAAAAAATAGGAAATAGCGAACTGGTGTTTTGTTATCTTCATCCTTGAAGTTCATAATATAAAAAGAATATAAAATAACAAATATAAAAATAGCTTAATATAAAACGAGAAAAATGAAAAAACATTTTTCTCTAGTTTAAAAGTATTTCATACTTTATAAACAATTAAAAAAAAGAAAAAGAGGAAAACCATGGCACGAATAAGTAGAGTTACTCAATTAGAAGAGATTACTGAATG
>CAYRMP010000013.1:15942-18409 GCA_964425545.1 uncultured Methanosarcinales archaeon
ACGACCGTGAATTAGTGCGAAAATTGTGCTTGTCGGTAGGATTACTGCAGCCAGGAGATTCCAGAGATGTGGTTGTGGACGTATTTTATGTCTTGCTTAAGGCTAGGCAGAACCGAGAAGAATTACATTCGGAAGAAATAAAAAACAACGTCATGACTTTGCGGAAAAGTTCTGGGCTTCCTATGTTGGGCATCGCTTCTTCTAACGTAAGAAGGCAATTGAAGCGCTTAAAAGATCTTCATCTAATTGAAACCAATGCTAATTTGTATCGGATTACTGAATTCAATCATCTTTCTGAAATATTTGAAGAGAAGGTAGAAAATTTCATTCTCACTTCCGTAGTAAGCCGGGTGAAGGATTACCTGCAGAAAATAGATGAAGAGTTCAAGCCGGGCGTTAAAGAAGCGCGGAAAGAGTAGTTTACTTTTTTTAAGTTTATTTTTATTAATAGGTCTTTATTATCTAAATTACAGGCACTAAAATAATAAAAAGCATCTTATTATTGTTATGTTATGCCTGGAAAAGTAACTGCAGTATTAGGAGCACAATGGGGCGACGAGGGAAAAGGAGCAGTGATAGCTGAGTTAGCAGGAGATTCTGATATTGTAGTCCGATGTCAAGGAGCAGACAATGCAGGCCATACTCTCTATGACTGCGAAGGAAATAAAATTGTAGTCAATATTGCGCCTAGCGGAATAATTTATCCCCACGTTACTAATATTATTGGTAATGGGGTGCTTGTTAATTTAGAAACTCTTGACAAAAACATGCAAGGGGCAAAAGGAAAACTTCTCCTCTCAGATGCGGCTCATCTTTTATTTGATTACCATAAGTTATTAGATGGTGCGCAAGAAGCAGGAAAAGGTTCTGGAAAAATAGGAACAACTAAAAGGGGGGTTGGACCGGGATATGCAGATAAAATTAATCGTATAGGCATACGCGCAGGACTATTGCAACAACCACAACGTTTAGAGGAGATTCTTCGCCACAATATTGAACAGAAAAACAAAGAGTTTTCATTTTATGGATTAAGTTCATCCATTGATGCTGATTTACTCCTAGCAAAAATGAAACCGTTGTTTGCAAAATATGCACCTTTAGTAACGGACACGAGAGCGTATCTTAATCAGGCATTCTATGGCGGAAAAAAAATTCTTTTGGAAGGAGCGCCAGGGACAATGTTAGATATTGACCATGGGACATATCCTTTTGTAACTTCTTCCAACACTACCGTGACTGGCCTTCTGGCTGGTAGCGGTTTATCTCCTAAGATGTTAGGTCCCGTCTTAGGAGTGGTTAAAGCTTATACTAGCAGGGTAGGTGAAGGCATTTTTCCTACTGAGGCTGAGCCTGCTATTCATATCAACAGTTATAAAACAAAAGAAGATTACTTAAGGAACTGTTCTCTTACTGAAAGTGAGAAGAAAATGGTGTTGGCGGGAGATGACAAGAGTCCGTATTATGATCTTCTTGTTTCACGTTACTTACGGGAAACTGCTGATGAGTTTGGTTCCACGACCGGGAGACCGCGCCGGGTAGGCTGGCTGGATGCAGTTGCTCTGAAAAAAGCAGTAGAGATAAATGGGTTTGATTCTCTTGTTCTTACTAGGCTGGATAATCTTGATGGTATCGGTCGATTAAAAATATGCAAGGCCTATAAAAAGTCCGCAACTTCCGGAAAAATCGAAGAACAACTAGATTACTTTCCTAACGATTCAGAAGCATTACAAGGATTTGTCCCTCAATATGAGGTTCTTCTTGGCTGGAAAAACACCAAAGGAATCCGCACCTTCAACGAACTGCCCCAACAAGCAAAAGATTATATTGCTACTATTGAACATTTTTTAGGCACCAGTTTTTCTAGAATTAAGAATGGTTGTAGACAAGAAGATTATATTGAACGAAAATAAATTTTTGATAAATATAAATAGAGATATAAAAAAGATAAATCTAAAAAAGATAGAGATATAAAATTTAGATAAATAAATCTCTAACAGCATTGAAGAGAAAGTAAATACTAAAGAAATAAATAATTAAAAAATTAGTAAATAAAATTAAATAATATCTTCTTCAGCTACCACGATGTAATCACCGCTGGCGATAACTGCTGAAAATGGAATAAGGATACTTCCCTCTCTGGTTTTCTCTAATTCCATCTTATCAGTGTATGAAGTTGGGTTTTTTAGCAACAAGTGAATCAATTCGCCTGAACCTACTTCGAAAATCAAGTCACCTACTTCACCAAACTTTTTACCTGACTTGGAAACGATAGTTTTACCTAATAATTCTTTAGAATAATTTTTCCCTTTTTCTTCCATGACCATTCACCCTCATTTAAGATATATTTCTGCGGATTTTACGCGCTTAGTTGACTTTAAATGCCATAAACCTATATAAAGTTTACGGTAATTGAGGCTTTGCGTGGATATTAACCCTTCCTAACAAGAACATAGACTTTCTTACCTAA
>CAYRMP010000014.1:0-2035 GCA_964425545.1 uncultured Methanosarcinales archaeon
TAAAGGAAGCAATAATTAAATGAGGATATTTTGGAATTCCAGATAAATCAATATATAAGGGATGATGTGAGAATTCCCAGATGATATTTAAAATCAGAGCAATAAGTCCGGCAATAAAAAATCTTTTTTTAATAATCATAATACTGAGTAATATACTTTTAGTTAAAGGATTATCGTTAAGCACTGCCTTTGGGCGGGGATTTGATATAAGCCATCGCTATTGCTGATAACGACAATCATCCCAACACTTCCTCAATCCTCAGCAGCCGATTATACTTAGCAATTCTCTCTCCCCGGCAAGGAGCGCCTGCTTTAATCATTCCGCATCCAATCGCAACCGCTAAATCAGCGATGAAAGTATCTTCGGTTTCTCCGCTTCTATGGCTGACCATTACTCTCCAACCATTTTCGTAAGCTAACTTAACTGCATCTAAAGCTTCCGTCAATGTTCCGATCTGATTAACTTTTAACAGCAAACAATTGCAGCTCTTATTCTGTATTGCCTGCTTTATCCGTTTTATATTGGTAACTGTCAAATCGTCTCCTACTATCTGAATCTTGCTTTTCTTTCTTAATTCTGCAAAACTGAAAAAATCTTCCTGTTCAAAGGGATCTTCAATGGAAATGATTGGATACTTCTTAATCAGATGTAAATAATAATCCAACAATTTTTCTCTGCTCATGATTACATGAAGTTTATACTTTCCCTTGCTATAAAACTCAGAAGCGGCACAGTCCATGGCAATCTCAATTTTTCCTTTATATCCTGCTTTCTGAATTGCTTGCTGTAATAAATCTAGTGCTTCTTCAGCTCTTTTCAATGGCGGAGCAAACCCCCCTTCGTCACCTATGTTGGTAGCTTCTTTACCATACTTTTTTTCAATTACTTCTTTCAAAACATGATGTACTTCACTGCCCATGCGTAAGGCTTCAGCAAAATTCTTTGCTTTAGGCGCAATCATGAATTCCTGGAAAGCTAATTGGTTTCCCGCATGCTTGCCGCCGTTAACAACATTAAAGAATGGTCTGGGCACAATTGGCTTTCGGTTAATATCCGCTATTGCGTAAAGATGCTGAAAAAGAAATTTCTTTTTTTCTGCTGTTGCTGCTCTAGCTGCCGCCAAAGAAACACCAAGAATAGCATTTGCACCGAATTTACTTTTATTTTTTGTTCCGTCTTTGTCAATCATTGCTTCATCTATTTTTCGCTGATGGTGACAATCCATACCCCGTAACAATGGGTAAATTTTCTGTTCTATATTGTGAATTGCTTTCTGAACTCCTTTTCCAAGATACCTTCTACCGCCATCACGCAATTCAACTGCTTCATGCGTTCCGGTAGAAGCTCCGCTGGGCACAGCAGCAGACTGACAGGTTTGCTGGGTAAATAAATCAACTTCTAAAGTAGGATTGCCCCGGCTATCTAAAATTTCCCTGGCTTTGATTTTGGTTATTTTTGACATTTTTTGTTGATAATTTTTAGTATCATTTGATATTTATTAATATCAGTCAGCTGAGCGTGGCGCAGCAGCGGAAGCCGAAAGAGTAATCGGTATATGTTGAACCATGAGCACTATTACGGGCATCGCAATTAGCATCATTCTTACGCATAAAAGCAGAACCTTTAAACAATGCATCTGCGGATGAAGGGGAAACGGCTTCATCTAAATTTCCAACCATGTCGTAAACTCCATAGGCATTAGTGCATTCTGAAAAAGAACCAGTTTCTCTTACTCCTTTGATATTAACAGCTGCTTTTCCGTTCCTAGGATCACTTGGATCAAATTGATTGGTTGGAATAACCTCAGTCCAACCGACTACGCTGGGAGGATAACCTCCTTGAGTATTTCATTTTCCAGCAGTATAACTATTTCCATAAGGATATTGTGTTGAAGATGGGCCTTTGCACACATGCACCCATTCTTCTTCTGTGCATAATCTTTTTCCCGCATTTGCACAAGCCAGTTCAGCTATCTCTTTAGAAACAAACATATTTGGAATAACTCCTGGTTGAGAAACTGCAAGAAGCGCAAAA
>CAYRMP010000014.1:2045-18276 GCA_964425545.1 uncultured Methanosarcinales archaeon
TATGAAGAGCGTGTGCCTGCGAAGTTTGTGCGGGATAGAACAATGATGCTTTTCCTTAAGGATTGTTTTTATCATAAATAGAATTTTCCCATTTATCAATGCAGTATTTATCATCTATGTTAGCCATCTCCGATGGACAATCACCGCCAAAAATACTAGTTATACTGGAAACCGCATTGGAAACACTGGAAGCTACTGAAGAAGCTACTGCAGAAAGCCCACCAGTATTATAATACTGCAAACAGTTTTGATAAACATCTGTTAAATCAGAACTCTTTTGGACAGGTTGCCCATAATAACTTTTACCTCCTTTTTCTGAAGAGGGTAAAGAGGCCCATTCTGGTGCAAGCTTATCCCACACTAACTCATAATTTCCTGCCGCAACTGCGCTTTTCAATACTTCTTCTGATAATCCCCTCTTTTTAATGACCAGGCCATCTAAAGCAGCCTTGTCTTGTTCTTGAGAATTAAAACCTGTTGCAAAATAACCTTGCGTTCGTAAACCCTTAAAGGTAGCGTACAAAAACTGATATCTTCCTGCTGCAGTACTAGTGTAACTTCCTGCGCTAATTCCGCCCGGAGGCATTTCATTCGTTTCAACCGGATGAGAAGCATAAGAATTAAATAATTTTCCACTAAACATCATATTATATTTTTCTCTCGTTCCTTCTGCCCATGCAATTGTATCTAACAATGCTTTCTGTTCATTCGTTCCGTATGCAGCAACACAAAAATTAGTTGAAACTGATTTTGTCGCAGCAGGAACTTTTTCCTGCGTATTAGTAGGATTTATCACCGTACTCGGACGAGTATCCTGAAACGGCTTCCACGCTTTAACTGCATCAAAAACTTGCCCCTTTCTGGCATTATTGATCCAGATTACTATTTTTAACCACACTGCATCAATCTCATCGCAGCGTTTCTGGTTCAAACAATTTTCTGCTCCTGAAGACGGCGAATTGGTCGTACTGGTCACTGTTGCTGCAACTGCGGGCGCACCAAATACAGTATCCATGACTGCTTTCATGACTTGTTTTCTTCCTGCAGGACCAAAATGAAGATGATCATTTGGACAATATTTTCCACAGCTATCGCTTCCTTGGGGATCTTCTACTGCAGAATAAGTATCTACAGCGTAGTCTATTAAATCCGGCCTTCCCAATTTATTATTCAAAAGATCTGCATTGAATGCCTTGACTTTTTGTACGGTTTCAGGAGTACCATATCCATCTGCTGCATCTTTAAGCGGAGTATTGGCCAGTATTATAACTTTAATATTTCCATTTTTATCCTTTACGGCCTGAGCAAGCTGGATGACTGCTGCTTTATACCTTTCTGCAGTAAATCCATATTCAGGTTGCCCATTCGCAGACGGATCGATAATTACATAATCTAAATTATCATTGGTTAAAACCTGTTTTACTAAAGATAACTGAACTTCCGGATTAGCTCCGCCTTTGGCATTAAGAAACACAGTAGAGCCTGGACAAAAATCTTGGATGATGTTGACATTTCTCCAAGAATTAGAAGGAAGAGGAGAACCATCCGGATTAGTATCCCAGGTGTTAGAAGCGCCGACCAAGCCGATTCTCTTTCCGGAGCATCCGTCGTAAACTTCGACCGGATTTACTCCGACCGTTCCAACCTGAACCTGTGCGGAACCACTAATTGGAACGTTAGTAACATCAGAAACATCGCCGTCACAAGAAATAAACCCATACCATTTTTTTTCCGGAGATTCGTCTCTGCTGACATCAAGTGTTCTTTTTTCAACATTATTATTTACATTTCCACCGATAACTTCTACTTTTCCACTGCCTAACACATTTACGACAATGTCACAATGACTGTAGCCAAAAGCATTATCATAATCAACATTACATTCAGTTTTTCCTGCTGCTCTTTCTTCTTCAGAAACCCGGCAACGGCAGACCACTTCGCCAACTCCAATCTTTCCACGTTCACCCATAGGAAAAGTCCTGCAAGTTCCGGGATTATCATGAACTGCTTTGAAATATTGGGTGTGTGCGCATCGGCCCGGAAAATCTGTAACCCCTGCTGTTTTCATGACGTAAGAGATAAACGCGGCAGACCAGGGCACAGTAGTTGGATCAGAACCAGGACAACCGCCGGCAGCGAAATAACTTGCAACTATTGGTTTCATCTGCGGCTCTGATTCCTGCCTCGCACCTCTGCCCCAACGTTCCCATTCTTGTTCTGCGGTGGTTTTAAGCGAGTCTTTAACTGCTCCAAGAGTTATCTGAGAAAAAATAATTATCACTAACAAGAACGCGCAAAGACATACTGCTCTGGATTTTGCTAGGTTCATTCTAACACTCTTTCAATGACCCTAAAATTTTTTGTCACGGTTATTTTTTTATTTAATAACGCATTTTCAATAATGACCTTTAAGGCATATTCACCGGGGATAGTATCTTCTCCTAATACAAAAAATTCACCGAACACTATATTTTCTGTTTTTCTTCCGCTGCTTAACTCAAGATTATACGCATTCTTCTGTTCCGCCTGCAGAACAACTTCTCCTAAAGGATTTCTCATCTCATAATTTCTTAAAAGCAGCACCTGGCTGCCAGTAACAGTACTTTCAACTACAAACCACACGTAAACAATTTCATTCTTCCCAAATTTTTCCTGCCGCGCGATACAATTTGAATTTTCATCCAGATAACTGCAGAAGGCAAAATCTTTCACCGCTAAAACTCCTTCTTTTCCGGCAGGAAGAAATTCCATATTCAATACCGGTTCAGTCACCACATCTTCTTTAACTTCTATTGTTCCTGACTTTACCAGCAACAGGATAACTGCGCTGGTGATAACTATGGTAATCAACACCACAAATAATTCAATCTCAATTCTTCCTTCTTTACGCATTCTGCACACCGCATTGCGCCGATTGTTTTATTTCCTCAAAGTAAGTTTCTACTTTTTTGTACTCTGCACTGTTTTTTACATCGGGGGCATAATCAGATAAAATTTGACCGTCATTTGCTTTTCTGGTTTTAAACAAATCAATCAAATAACAGATATCCTCTTTAAATGCAACTTTCCAATTAACATTATTCTTTTGAGCTTGCGCAATTTTTCCAGCCACTAAGTAATAGAAACCTACCGCTTCTTCTATATTGGCCGCTTTTTGATTTACAATTCCTTCTGCTGCACTAATTACGCCGGCATAATTTTCTCGTACAAAATCCTGATGCAGCTTACTTGCTATTTGCGACACTAATGGTTCTAAACGCAAAGTAATCTGTTGGGTCTGCTGCGCTCTCTGCCCAGGACCTGTTTTTACCGGCTGCTGGGCGTTGTAACAATTGCCAACTGCATCGGGCAATAACAATTGCGCAGTCACGGAGATGCTTTTTTCATTCTGCGCATACTGCTGTCCCGCGGCCTGGCGAACTTTATATTCGCATTCTGTACCGCTGCCCGGTGCGCCAATAGCATTACTGAATCGTAATCCCTTATAATCAAATAATATGCCGCGAAGTTCCAGTGATGTTAAAACCTCTTTTCCATCCTTCGTCACAAAACCATTCTGGATAGAATATCCTTCCTGATTAACTACGGATACACTTTGTTCTACTGGATCAAAGAGCTTATACTGATCATTGCCTTCCAGTTTAAGATATTTAAATTTCAAAGTGGCAGTGGCTATATCTTTAGGCATGTTGAATAGCTTCAAGGTAGATTCGCAACTCTTATCTCCGCCAGATAATACAATTGTTGTTGCCGCTCCTGAAAACAAATTAGGTGTTACGGTTCCTAAAGACATCTCTACTGGGAATGTTCCTGGAACTCCCACCGGCAGCTGACGCAACTGCAAATCTTGATTAGCCAATCCGGAAGAACTCATTTTTACACAATATTTTTTTCCATCGCTGACTGTGTTAGCTCTAACTTTGATCTCTTCATTTTTAGTGAAAATATTTGGAGTAGTACAAGATACCCAAGATAGGGTATCGGAATCAAAGCAGCTAATATATGGATCCTGCAAGTACGCTCCTTCTCCGCCGCCAAACATGCTGACAATATCCGGGCAGTGATACCTTCCGGTAAGAACATCTATTTGACATACTCCTACTCCCGGCGGAGAAATATCTATAATGGGGAAATAAAATTTACCGTCTTTATATCCTTCATCAAAACATTGGCCTTCATTGCCTTTTTCAGATTGATCAAGCTGTAATTCAACCACCACGTGATCATACCTAAATGCTTTATTTACCCGCTGCGGTGAGGGGATAGCGGCGCTATTAAATCCGTTAGGCTGTAGATCAAATCCTCTGCCGCCGTCTAAATGATGTATCTTATCCCCTTGCAATGCGGAATCCGCCTGCGTAGCATACTGGCAATCGCATCCTTGCTCGCCGCACTGCACTCCCGGTCTGCCGATATCTTCCGGACCGATGCATTTCAGATAGACATCATAACTTCTGATTCTACATCCCGGCAAGATCATTGCGCCAACTTCATAATTATACACGGCATTTCCAGTTGAAGGATCAAAGGTTGATAACTCTCTGTGCGCAGGTATGACATGTACAGTTGATTTTCCTGGAACCGCATACGCTGCATCTAAAATAAAGTCTGCTCCTAACGGCCAGTCATAACCGAAAGCAGCCATACACATGGATTGGGTTAAACCCTCTGCTCCGGCAGCAAAATAATTATTCAGCTGCGCATTGCCATAATCGCTTTTTACATCATCGATAGAAGATTGCATCGCTGTTCCTATCGATCCGAATGTCGCGTCAGTTACCTCGCCTATGCCTCCTAAGACACCTTTGTTTTCATCGCTGAAACTGTAAGGACTGCATTGATTAGTGAAATAGGAAATTGCTTTATACACTAAACCGCACACCTGTTGAGTGAAAATAGTTTTACATACGCCGGCATCGCGCAATCCAGTTACTTTCGCTTCTTGGATGCAGTTGCGCAATCCTTCTAAGATACTTTTCAAAGTAATCAAGTGCGCTCTGACTCTGGATAGGCATACTGTTTGATATGCTCCTAAAAACTGTGTGTTCGGACTGACTTGATGCACTTGTTTATTCTCATTCAGATAATCGAGCAAATAATCTGCTCCGAAAGCAGACGAGAAATCACGCCCCCCATAATATCTCCATTCCGGATAGTAAGTTCCGAATTTATTATTGGACTCCTTGAACACCCGATCCTGATGATACGACCATTCTTCAGCAACGCCATTTTGTTCTTTTGCTGCCGTCCTGACACCGGCATAGGTAGTGACCTTTTCGTTGCTTAAAGTACATACACATTGCAATAATCCAGTTGTCCCGCTTTCGTCTGAACCTTTTGGTGAGATGCTGTTGACTGGCGGAGCTGAACAGACGCCTGAAAGACATAAAGCTCCTCCCGTACAATCATCGTGAACATTACAGGAAGCTCCAACATTTGCACTAGTTAAATCTGCAGCGCCTTTCTTATAATCAATGAAGCAATCATTAGTATATCCAGCAGAAAACTGTTTAGTGCTTACTTCTGTGCCACTAACACCAGTTGGAATTATCTTACCGGTTAGATCGCTTTTTTCCTGGAAGCAGCCAAAAGAACCGGCAGTTCCGTCGCTCTTAACGGATTGCACTCCTTTTTCTACCCACGGCCTATATCCTGGCCTGGCAGAATTACTGCAGGCCTGCTGACAACTCACATCTTGGCCGACAATAAATTGATCAGAACCGGGCGGCCTGTACGCAATTAAATCGCCTGCACCGGCGTATAATTCTGCCTGCTGTAGACTTAATCCGAAATCATGTACTCTTTCCAAACGCACTAACGCGCCGCCATTCTGCAAAGTGGTAGCCGAGTTCTGATTAGCATAATACAAGAAACTTCCATATTGATAACAGGTGAACTCTCCTTTGGTAACTAACCTGGCGGCTTTAGCATTTGGATCAGCAATATTGGAGTTCTCTTCAATCAATTCCCCACAGTTTTCGATTTCTTTGAGCGGCACGCCTCTGCTGGAAGCAGTACATTGATTCTGTGAAGCGACAACCGTATCTATTTCATATTTTTCTTTAGATGCGGTCCAGCCAGCGGGAACAGTTCGGCATAAAACCCGGTCTCCCGTCCATCGATAGGCTTGGTCTAAAACTGCTTCGGCTTTCCATAAGCTCGTGGTGGCTGGACATAAAGTTTCCAGAGATCTTGACATATCGCTCCAATCGCCACGCAATCCGCGTGCATCTAAAACACCTTTAGCATTTAATTCCTGCCAGTGCTGTATTTCACTTTCCAAATAATATTTTTCTTGATCAGAGGGACATTGTTCTTCTTTTGATTTAGCCTTAGTAAAATACACTTCTAATTTTGAGCTGACTATTCGCGTATATCTGGTGGCCAATCTTCCTAAGAAGGAAGCAATCCAAGCTACTCCTGTAACTAAAATTGCCTTTTCCAAGTAGGGCAGCACAACATCAATTTTATCGATAGTAAATTCGATTGCATCCAATCCTTCTTCGGCAATGAAATCAGGCAGCATATTTTTGCTGTCTACGGGAATATCAATGAAATAAGCTAAATCTTGGCATGAAACCTGCGTTTTCATCTCACCCATTTTTCCGCCGCCAAGATTCTCGCGATAGCTGACAGTTATTTTTAATGGAAATACGATCTGCCTTCTGCTGAATTCATCCCAGAAATCGCTTTTCTTTTCGCTGAATTTTTCTGTCGTAAATAACGGCGCGGAAAGATACCAGGCACTTTTTTGTGCGTTAGGTGTCAGTTGCGGTTGCGGAGGAAAAATGTTACAACCAATCTTAGTACTGTCATCTTCTAACATTCCTTGCGTGCAGGCCTTTTCAAATCTGACATTCTGAATCTCAAAGGCATCCTGCTCTTGCGTAGAAACGCCAGAACCGCGATAACTTAGATTGAACACGGCAGTTACTGATTCACGTCCGTCATCTAACAGAGTAGGATTCAATCGCAATGGTGCTTGGAATCGAGCTAAGGATTGCACATCAAACGCAAAGTCGGAAGAATAACAAGTATTGAGAGTTACCTGTTTCTTCGCATAGCCTGTTTTGCCGCTCTTATCTTCGGCAATAAGATAAACTTGATAAGTAATTTTTTGGGCATTCTGAACTTGCTCGATACGGAAAATAGATTCTTGCTGTAATCCAGAAGGAACTTCTTTTGGCGCTAAATCTTTCAGGTTGATTGGCGGACGTTCAAAATTCACTTCGCTGAAAGTAAAAATGCCATTTTCATCTGCAGTAACTTTTTCCCAGGATTTATCAAAAGTAGGATTAAAGTCATAGGTTAAAGGGCGGAATACGTACAAATAAACTTCTGCGCCTGGTTCAGTAGTTCCAGAAATATCTGTCTCTGCTTTTCCCTGATAAAATTCTTTTCCTTTAGCGAAATCAAATTCTACTGTCGGCGCTTTAGTATCAGAAAGAATGGTCACTTCCTGTTCAGTGACCCAGCCCGCTTTATCAGTGATCACAATCAATATTTTATTTTCGCCTTCTTCTAAAGAAACATCTGCTTTCAGGGTAGTTCCTTCACCAGTAGCTACCGAACTGTTGGCAACTAACACTTCGTAAGAACTTGCTTCAGAAATGGTTCCAGTAATAGTGATTTTTTTCTCACCAGTAATTTCAGGAAGAGGAGCAAGCTGCAAGGCAGGTTTATTGGTATCAGCAAAAACTTTTCCTTCTACTGCCACAGTATTTCCAGCTGCATCAGCTGCTTCAATTTTAACTGTGCTTTCAACATTGCTGGCTAAGGGAATTCCCACTAAAGTAAAGCTTCCACCAATGGCAGTAGTGCTTTGCAGCTGAGTTCCATCGACATAAGCACGAACAGTAGCGTCATTTTCCGCTGTTCCAGAAATGTCCAGATTATTTCCTGCCACTGCAGAAGGTATTTCTACTTTCAATTCCGGAGGAATCGTATCTGGAGCTGGAGTGCTGAACGAATACAAACTGCCAGTATTATCATCAACTACGCTGCCGCTTTGCACAGCATAATAATAAGTTGTATTAGGTGTTAAGCTTGAAATCTGTACGCTATGCTGTACTACATTACTTGCATCGCCAACCGGATTAAGACTTTGCTGTGAAACACCATATTTTACTAAGCTATTTGCCGGCTCGTCCGTTTCCCATAAAACTTGCGCTTGATTTGAAGAAACAACTTCAGCATGAACATTAGATATTTCTAATGCGCTCACGATTGGCAGATTGAGGAAGAGAGCGATAACTAGCAACACTAACACCTTCATTCCCGTCTTTTTTACATCCACCATTATTTTTCTTTTTTCTTTTTTTGGTGTTTATTACTTTACGATTATCTGTTTTCCGCAGTTATTATTTTATGATTATCTTTTTAGTTATTTTTTGTGTTTCTTTTTGTATAGTTATTTATAGTTATTTTATCTCGGGCGCAGGAACATACTTGCTGTATTCTCCTAAGTTCATCATCAAATCAAAGGTTTTCTCTTCATTATTAGTTTCTCGGCTGGCAACATGGAACACTATTTCTTGTGCATTTTTTAGCGCACTCCAGGGGATAGTCCAGTTTCCTTTATATCCGCCTACAAACTTTTCATTGCCTAAGACACTTACTTCTAACTCATAAGTGAAATCGGCCTTGGCTAAAAATTCCAGATTATCTAAAATTTCTACTGCTTCCTGATCTTTGGTTACTGCTTTAGTGATGGTAGATTCGTGGAAAGGTGTTCTCGGCAGATCATCTTTTTTTCTGAAAGTTACTTTTACTAATCCTAATTCTCCTTCCTTAAGTTTCACTCCCTGACCCACATTTTCTGCATCAACAAAATTATGTTTGACAATAGTTACTTTGTTTGCAGGAAATTCATACATGGGGACTAAATCTAATTCTACTTCTTTTCCCGCTCCGGTCACTACACGCTGCCAGGATTCTTTATATCCATCTTTTACTCCTCTTAAAATTCCGCCTACACAGTAGGGGAAATTAGTGGTGTAACCTGCCACATGCCCTCTTCCCCCGAACCCATATTCGGTGTTTAATAATTCACATTTGTAACGCAAACAGGTAAAACTGGTCTGTACATCTTCCAAAGGTTCACGGTTATATAGGCCAGTATTTTCATTTTCCACCGCTTCATAAGTCAACACGGTCATGGGGATATCTTTTACCCCGCAATATTCTTCATCAGAAACAGTATCAATAAAATAAGAGGCTTGCGGTATTGCTTCTCCCCGGCCAGGATTATTTCTGACTACATGTACTGTAAAAGCAATCTGGAAAGTATATCCGGTCGTTTCATCCTTCACTTTAACTGTCACCGGATAGACCAAATCATAGGTGAATTTCCAAGTTTGAATGCATAAGAATGACAATAGATCACTGCCGCCAAGCTGTGAACTCTGCATTTTATTTCCTACTAAAGGAGTCACGTCAAAAGTATAAGGATAAGTTTGATCAAAATTAAACAAGACGCTGACTTGCGGATATATGAATTCCGAACCTAAATTCCAGACATAATGATTTTGATAATAAGTCAAATCTTCCGGAAATTCAATAAAATCTGTTCCTTTAACTTTCAATTCATGAATATTCAATCGCACTAACTCCAGCAAAGTTTTTTTAACTTTTTCAACTTCCCACTTCTTTTTGCTGCAGCTTAATTCCATCCCTGCTACTGGCACGTCAGGATGCTCTAGCGCGATTAAATCCTGAGTGATATCTTCCAACTTAAGCGTATCCATCTCTTTTTCGACTATTGCCCGCGCCACCGTATAGACATTTTTTAATTTCACTGGAGATTCGGCCACGTGATCAACCACTTCCGTAATAATTTCCCCGCTCTTGCTGCGGATTTCTACGTCCCAACGCAAATTAAAGATTACCTTGCTTTGCACAATTTCCGTATTGGCAGCCAGTTCACTTTTTTCAATCAAATCATAAGTCTCCTGAAATGCTTCCATAGAAAACAGGCAATCGCGGACATTCTCTTCCAGATAATCATCTATCTGCTCCTTGATTTGCTGCAAGGAAGGAATACTTGTTTCCGATCCGTAAGCCCAATAAGGCACTGCCAGGGAAGGAGATATTTCTAAACGCCGATTGTTATCATCCACTACATCAAAAGGCAGCTCAATATAACCTGCCTGCAATCCGACCCTCACTAAAGCATCGTTTCCTACCTTGTCAATGCAGGCAGTGATAAAATTTTCCACTTTTCCTTTTTCCGTTGGAATTATTTCTTCCGGGTTAAATGTAATTATTTCTTTACGCACAAAAATAATCAAGGTTACTGTCAACACTAACAAAATTCCGATGATGATGAAGATGGTTACTTGCCCTTTGGCATCACCAATAGGCTGATAAATAAAGCTACTTCTACCTACTGTACACCTCTTTTTATACATCGCTTAAAGTATAGTCTGATGATATATAAAGGTTATGCTGGATAAAAGACGGAGAAAATGTCGCAAAAAAGTTCAAAAAAGAAACATTTATATATTAAAAAAATTTAATTTCTTATATGGATAAAAGAGGTCAGTTAGGTATCATTGAATTTAAGTTTTTCATATATGGGTTGTTCATTGGAATAATTATTGCTTTGATATTGGTATTTTTAGGCACAGTTAAAGTTTTGCCGTTTCAAATCCCATTAGTCTGCGGATAAGTTTTTCTTGAATTTATGTCCTTTAGCATATTACTAGGGATTACTATTTTATTTTGCATTTTTTCATGTACCTGAGCCCTATCTGAAAGCTAAAAACAAGAGATAGTGCTTTCAGTATAGAAAAAGTTATTAAGCAATATTTTTTCTTCTCGCAAATAAGTAATTAAAAGAGGGTGAACTAACATGGATGTTGAACGAATTCAGAAAATAAATAAACTTGCTCTTGATTTGATGCGCCAGGGATTAGCATCAGACCGCGATGATGCAGTAGTCCAAGCAGAGAAGATTTTCCGGTCTAAAGATGGAGAGTATAGTTCTATCAGGGACCGTATGCAAGCTACCGAACCGCAGAAAGAATCATCTGCTTCTCTGGCGTTGTCACCGCAAACCCCGCAATCAGCTTCAGCGGATCTCCATCCGGATAAAGTCAAGGACATTCTGCAGCAGAACAGCCAATTTTTGGTGAAGAAAATTACAGAATTCCAAGAACAGATGCAGGCTATGCGAAAAGAATTAGATGCATTTAAACAACAACGAATGGTTCAATCACCGCAAGCAGTTAGTAATATACCGCCTAGATTAGGAGAGATACCTGCTAACAACCCAGACATCCAAAGAGGACAATCAACACCGGCTTCTGCCAGCAACCATCCACGTTCCGGAAATTATAAGGTTGAAGAAGTTTCCATTGAGAAGTTCTTTTACATGGGAAATAAACGGTAAAATTTTATTTCTTTTTTTCTATATTTTATTCTTATTTTCTATCTTATTTTTTAGAAATTTATTCATAATAATTTTTCTCAAGAAGGGTTATGAGAATCTCAATAATTTTTTAGTATGAATTTTGCAACTCTCTTTTTGAGGATAGAATAGGTCCGTTCAATTGTTGTATTATCGATCATTTGCTTCCGAGATAGAATTCTTGGCTTGGTAAGTTTTAACTTCTTGGGAAATTGGTCTTTAGTAAAATCAACTTCCTTTCCGTCAGGCAGTATATTCCAATAATGGGTATATTTAGGATTGCCAATAACTTGTGAGAAAAGAAATTTTCCGCCAAAATAATCATTCACAATTAAAGCTACTACCCGGCAATGTCCTGCAGATTCTGGTTGGTTTTTATCATCCCAGATCAATTTGTAATAACAGGTATCCCTGCCCCAAGAATTTCTTATGGCTTTTTCAAGTTGTTTTAATGTTAAACCCATCAAAAGAGTAAACAATTCAAATATTATAAATAATCTGTTTTTAGTTTATCAAATTCTGGTTTTAGTGATGAGATTTTCCAGAGATAAAACGAATTCACCGTCTTTAATAAATCCGTTGTACTTTGCAAAATTGCCGATTTCCGGATGTCGAATGATTTCTGCCTGATCTATATATCCAACACTTGCTTCTAACATCCGCCTATAAAGAAGCAGCGCATCCTGGTCATCCGGAGAGACGTATTCTTCTTTAGTTACATTGCTGCCGTTGACTTTTTTGAGCGTCACACTTTCAATTACGCTAAAATCTCTGAGAGTTTTGATAACCGCAGTTTTCCCTTCTCGCTGATCATCGGCATGAAAAATGAGGCAATTTTCTTCTCTGGACAGATTTTTTTCAACATAAAATCCTTTATCTTTTTCCCCATAACTTTCAAAGAATAAAACCAAGATATCATCTTTTCTCCTCATTTTATCATACAAGGTGTTGGCTAGATCTTGAGAACTTGGTTTTGCTTCTTCTTTTTTTTCCTGCAACAGATATGGAGCCAAAAAATCTGGCCATTGCAGAGCAGCCGCTGGAGCAGAGGGTGCAGAAGATAAAGAAAACATTAATGCAAGGTTAGTGAGTGTTAATCCCATCAAAAGACATTAAACGTTACTCCTATAAAAATATTTAGGCTCTAGAGGATCTGGAAACTTATGCCACACCTTTTGCATAATTACCGATAGTCGTTCCTTTCTTCAGCATGGAAATGTCCTGCTTAACATTCTGGATTACGTTCTGATAAGCGAGGATAATGGTGGTCGTATCTTTGTTTAGATCTAATAAAAACCATTTAACTCCTCCGGCGATTAACTCATTTACTTTTTCAAATA
This sequence comes from uncultured Methanosarcinales archaeon, assembly GCA_964425545.1. GTDB lineage: Archaea > Nanobdellota > Nanobdellia > Woesearchaeales > GW2011-AR9 > JACPIL01. Next base: position 14,796 of record CAYRMP010000014.1, read on the forward strand.
TAGCGATAGGTCGAGAATATAACATTTCTGTATTGCCGTTCACGATACGCAGCGGAAAAGTATAGTCCATCTCATCAGTTAACGCTTTTTGCTGGTACGCACCTTTAAGATGCATTACTGGAATCCTGCCGTGGGCATAGTAGATGAATTCTTTATTTTTCAGATTAAGCACCTGCTTAGCATTTAGTTCTGCAGAGATAGTCGGCAATATTCCGTTCTGCCCTAACGCACTGACAGCTACATCATTAAATACATTTAAAGAAAACTTCCCGTGCTTCTCGCCAGCAAATTTTATTTCTAATAAGCCCCAATTGCCGATGGTTATCCCATCCGGTTTAATTTTATTTACAAGTTTTTGAATTTTATCAATATCCCCGTCAGTTACTACGACAGGGATATCTAAGAAAAATTTAGAATTGGTGCAAAGTGTCTTTGCCATTTCCGCATCAAAACTAAAGATATCATAATAAATTGCATACACTCCCATAGCATTTGCTTCCTTAAGTTGTTCTAAAGAATAGACTTTAACGATTAATCTTGGTTCAGTTTCTACAGATTTTTGCTGAACCACGGGAACGCCCGTAAAATGCGAAGTTCTAGGGTGGATTACCTTTTCATGTAATTTCCGTTCCAACTCTTCCCGCGTCTGATGTAAAAATCGTTTGGGTAAAAAAACATTTTCTAATTCCAATGATTTTATATCCCATTTTATTCCGAATCGGGAAGATTTTTGTAACTCTGATTGGATTTGTTCTTCCGTAAGGGCATGTTTCTCTGCTGGTTGCAGAGCAATAGGTGATTGAGCAACAATATCATCGTACTCCAGAGTTAACGGCTGATCAACTTTCGCCGTGATTTTGAGGGGCAGCTGCAGTAATTGCTCCTGAAGAATATCCCGCCCGCCATTTCTTGAAGTTAAATAAACTTGCGAAAAATTACGGAAATGGGGGGAAGGAATCTTTACTCTGTCTCCTTTGCGGGCATGTTTTACTTCCACTCCTTCACGCAGTATCTTATATGCAATGCCGCCTTTAAGTTTTCCTTCACCAGACGGATGCCAGAAACCAATTCCATCTAGAAGATCAAGATCATGCTGTAATTCCAACATCCCATAATCAATAGTGCCTAAAAATATTCCCCTATTCATGGGCATTTCTGTCCCTACGATAGATTTATTATCCTCAAAGAATCCGGCAGTAAAATCGCGGTTGAATCCCATCTTAAGATTATCGAATTGCTGTGCAGAAATAGGTTTAAAGTTATTCTTTATTGCGGTATCGATTTGTTGGCGATAAGTTTTAGCCGTAGCGGCAACATATTCCGGACTTTTCATCCGCCCTTCTATCTTCACCGCATTAATGCCTAGACGATAGATTTTATCAATACTATTTGCCAGCATCAGATCCTTTGCGCTGATAAGATATCCTTCATTATTGTAGTTCTTCCGGCAGCTGCTGGCGCAGACACCGCGGTTACCGCTGCGCTTCCCGATCAAAGAAGAGATCAAACATTGCCCGGAATAAGAGATGCATAAATGGCCGTGCACGAAGACTTCTAATTCTTTATCAGTATGCTCTCTGATAATTTTAATTTCAGCCAGATTCAATTCCCTAGCTAAAACCACTAAATCTACTTCAGGAAATTGGTTAACCCCGTGATAATTCATCAAGCTGGCTTGGGTAGAAGCATGCACGCGCAAACCCGGAAAGGATTTCTTAATCAATGGAGCAAGAAACAATTCCTGTAAAATTACTGCATCAATTCCGGCCAAATAAGCTTTTTCTAAGGTTTCAAACCACATCGGCAATTCTTCATTACGTACGAGAGTGTTTAAAGTCAGATAGACCTTGACGCTATGCAGGTGCGCGAAGAAAACCGCATCTTTCAATTCTTCCAAAGAGAAATTGCTTGCCAATCTTCTGGCATTAAAAAACTGGATTCCTAAATAGACCGCATTAGCTCCGTTATATACGGCTGCTTTTAGACAGTCCCAGTCTCCTGCCGGCGAATTTAGTTCTAACTTCTGCATGGTGGAAGATGTATTTTGAAGGCTATTTTTAAGAATTGCTAAGAAAAAGTTGGAACGATGATAGGAATACTATTTCTTATTGCAACTTTCCCACGGCATAGTTCAAAAAGAGAGTGATAATCATCATTGCCGTTCGCTCGGTGCTTTTCTATATTCCTTTCTTGTCCAAAAACAGCTGGATTTTCTAATTGAAAGCAACAATAATTACTTTTTATAGCGAACGCACTATATTTTCGTAATTGTTGATTGGAAGTTTAGTTGAATAATAACCTGAACCAATCAATAACTTTTTGCAAGAAACTTTTTTTAATTACTCTTTCTGGTGATTCAGTTTTTTCTGATGGTGCGGTTTTATCCATCAAATCCCTGCATTTATCTTCGCCAATAAACTTTCCGCTCACTATGCATTCTTCTGGTGGTTTATCGCCGCCTTTGACAGTTTTTTTATCGACTAGAGCTCTGCACTTTTCCTCCCCCATAAATTGCTGATTGACAATACATTCTTCTGGGGGGGCACCTTTATCCCCATCATACCTTGGAGCTCCCATCGGATTACTTGGACCTTTTCCGATCATTTTCTCCGACTCAATATTAGTATTTACAACAGTAGATTTTGACTCATCAGAACATCCACCTTCAATCTCCGGATGAACTTTATGGAAATGCCCGCAATTGGTTACATCTATATTGTAAAGGGCAACACGCCTTAATTTTTTCAGATTATCAAGAGAAGCTAAGTCTCCATAAAATTTAGATCCATCTGCTTCTGCATCAGCTAAAGTTAATTCTTCCAAATTGATTAACCCGCTTAAAGCTGAGATATCTCCAGTAACGTCTGCCCCACTCAGGTATAGTGCTTTCAAATTAGTCATATGACTTAGATCAGAAAGATCACCTGAAATTTTAGTATAGGTCATGGCGAAAGTTTCCAGATTTAGATCTTTCAGACAGGATATACCTCCATAAATCTTTTCATCAAAAGCTAATTTCAAACTTTTGAGTTTAGTAGCTTTGCTGAATACGCAGACATCTCCGCTGATCTCCGGATTAGTGTGTAAACTTAATGCTTTCAAATTGACTAAATCCCTTAGATTATCAATATTTCCAGTTATTCCTTGATTATAAAAATCGCCATATTCCAAACAAGTTAGCCCCTTTAGCTGGCCTAAATCTTTGATTGCTTTAGCATCCATTAAATGAACAAATTGTTCATCGCCATATTCTGATTTTTCCCCAGGTGTTTGATAATTGTACCCATATTCTGTCTTTATGCCGCTATATTCGCAGACCTCTTGAGCATAAACAGAATTAATAAAGATTAATACCCCTAAAATCAAAATTATTTTTTTCATCGCACTTAGATTAAACTAATTAATTATAAAAAGTTATCGAAGAAGCGTACGTATTAAGTCCTGTCTAGTGAAGAGAAAAAGATAAATTCCCCTTCGTTTT